>JAJRVH010000178.1 GCA_021545625.1 Zetaproteobacteria bacterium | reverse complement strand
CCCCGAGGACCATTTCGGCTACGCCTCGGACGAGGAGAGGCTGCGCAAGCGGGGAATGGAGGACTGGGAACTGGTTGAAAAGATCCCCGAGTCCCAGAATCGGGTTCCGGCCTGGTTCATTGCCATTGTGATCATGGTGCTGATGGTTGCCTTTGGCCTGACCCTGCCGTTCTGGGGAGACAGGCCGGATCATCCGCGAGCCTGGTTTACCTGGGGTCATGTGGCCGCGGCCGTCTATGCGCTGATTGCGGCCGGGTTCATTTATTTCATGACCACGCTGTACGGTTCGAGCAAGGCCGGTCGCCTGGATCATGACAAGGGAGGCGATGATCTGGATGATATCGATATGCCGAAATGAGATTTAGTGCCGTGATGCTGGCGATATTGTTGCTGACCGGTTGCGATGCGCCACCCAAGAACGATGCGCTTTCCTATCCGGATGCGCAGGGCGCTGATTTTCAGGTTTATGCCCGCCATTGTTCACAGTGTCATGCTCCGTCGCAGCCGTCGGCACATACCGCATCCGAGTGGCCGAATGTGATTGCCCGCATGCAGCAGCATCTGACCGAACGCAGCATGGCTCCGATTCCGGCAGCCGATATGACGGTGTTGCGCCGTTATCTGCAGGAGCATGCGGCGGAGAAAGGCTGATGATCGCGCGTTTGCTCGGTCTGGTTGCGGTTGTCATGCTTGGCGCCTGTGGAGCCGGAGATAATGCCTGGGCTCCGCCGCCCCAGAGCTGGCAGGACCTGACCATTCGCATTGAGACGAGGCCGGTGCAGCTGCGACAGGGCATGAATGAATTTCTGGTGATTGCCAACCGGCAGCAACGCGGTTTCACCTCCGATCTGATGGTTGATGTCAGAACCGATGCTTCCGAATGGCGCCAGGCGATGCCGGACGGCGCGCTGGGAGTGTACCGGCGTGCATTGCCGGTTCGGGATCTGCAGCACGACAGGTTGTATGTGCGGTTGCAGCGGCATGGGGAGCGAGGCCTGCTGGTCTTTCCGCTGGCCGGGGGAAACTCTGTGGAGAAGGCTTCCCGTTGAGGCGGGTTTGTGTGCTGGTTGCTGCGACGATGGCGTCTTCGCTGTCGGCATTCGCGGCGGACGCGGACCGTGGCGAGGTTGTGGCAGAGGTGCGTTGCCTTCCGTGCCATCACCTGCATCTGAGCACGAAGCGTATCGGGCCGGGACTGAAGGGAATCTATAACCGCGTGCCGACGATCAGCGGTGTGCCGTTCGAACGATGGGATGCGGAGGCGCTGGATGCCTGGCTGGCCAATCCGCGTGCAATCAAGCCGAATACGGGCATGTTCATTCCTCCCGTCGCGCCGCGTGATCGCGCGGATCTGATCGCATTCTTCAAACGCGATGAATACAGCGAGGACTAGAGGGTCAGTCGCGTTTTTGTTGTATTTCCAGTCGCTTGCGAAGCTTTTCGCTTTTTACCCAGTGGCGTAGCAACATGATGCGAGTGCCGCCGCGCTCTTCCTGGCAGCGGGGGCAGGTCAGATAGCTCAGATACAGTTCCCTGGGCATCTTGGCCTCGTCCAGAAGCTGCGACTGCATGTCTCTGACGGCCCCCTTGATGGCGCCGACATCTCCCTGAAACAGGCGCGCGCGCACATGGAACGGGTTGACGAGCCGGAATGTGTTGCGGGCCGGCGAGCTGTCTTCCTGTAGCGGGCACAGAATGCGTCCGCGGAACATGGCTGACTGGGTCAGGCAGAAACCCGGCCAGCGTTCGTGCAGCCCGAGTCGCCGGATATCCTTGTGCTGACGGTCCAGGCAGGCTTCGTAGCCGATGGGCATGTGCAGGAACATCGGTGCTTTTTGCTCATGAACGAGCCATGCGCCGAGATCGACGTCGATATTGTCCCATTCCGGATAGACCGAAGGGCAGCCGCAGTCGAGCATGGTGCTTTCGCTCATTCGGGCTTGTCCCTGTAGATGTCCTTCAGGGTCAGCAGTACGTTGGCCAGATACACCCAGAATCCTACAGCCAGAATGCTGGCGGAAACGGATATGACAGGACCGTAAAAGCGATGGATCGATGGTACCTGGGCGGGATCGGTAAGCCACAGGTTGCCTTCGATGATGCCGAAAACCAGAAGGGCCGAGTAGAAACAGCTGACACCGATCGTGGTCCACCAGAAGGAATGCTCGGCCATGCGGTGGGAATGGATGTGCTTGCCGGTGATTTTTGGCAGCATGTAATAGGTGACGGCCATGCCAAGGATGGTGACGCCGCCGACCAGATTGATATGGGCATGGGCCAGCGGGTCGATCATATGGCCGGGGCCGCCGTAGGGGCTGCCGATCGAGTCCAGCCAGTGGCGGACGGCAGGAATTACCTGCAGCAGACCGTGCACGGTGCCGATGAAGAACGAAACCACCGACATGATCAGGAACTTGACCAGATAACGGTGCTCGTGGCGGGAACCTGTCGGAACGGAGGAAGCGGGAGGAGTCATGCGCAGGCAGGCTAGCGATGCGCCATGCCTGCGCAAGCCGAATTTGAGGCTTGATGGGGCTGGCTTCCGGAGCGGACGACGTTAGGCTCGCAGCATGACGATGTCCGTGCTTCTCGTGCTGGCCAGCTTTGGGGTAATGGGGCTGGCTTTTTTCCGGCGGAAACAGAAGGCTGTCCATATATCGCTGATGCTTTCGGTGATGCTGTTCGATCTGGTTTTTCCGGTCTGGCTTTATCTGACCCATGACTGGAAGCAGCGTCTGATCGATCAGGGTGAACTGTTTTCGTTTCTGATCTGGACGCACCTGTTTCTGATCCTGACCCTGTATTCGCTTTATGTGCTTCAGATACAGGCGGGTAAACAACTGCTTGCGAAACAGGAACGGGCCCGACAGAATCACCGCGTTCAAAGTAGGGGTATCATCGCGGTAAGGATATTCGTGTTTCTGACCGGGGCTTTGCTGATTGCGCCGGACTGAAGCGCGAATATGAAGGGAAGATGAATTTCCGGCTTGCCTTTTTTAATCTGCTGTGCAGGATGCCATTTTTCAACCAATTAGGGAGGTCTAAATTCTATGGTAGCTCATTTCTTGGAAGCTTCGGTCAACTTTCAGACGGGTGATGTGATGGGGTTGTATGCCCTGGTTTTCGGTGTGCTGGCTGTGATTGCTGTCGTCACCTATGTCTCCGCCATCAACAAGCAGAAATAATTAATTTAACGCGCAGAATTCTTAGGAGGGAAATGCATGAAACGTGTGATTAGTACTATGGGTCTTGTGGCGGTTGCTGCCTGGTTTGCAGCGCCGCTGGCTGCGACTGCCGGCGAGGCGATCGGCAATGTTGTGAACGGCCGCATTATCTACCAGAACGGCAAGGGCGACGATGTGCCGGCTTGTGCCGGTTGTCACCAGCCGGACGGT
>JAJRVH010000177.1 GCA_021545625.1 Zetaproteobacteria bacterium | reverse complement strand
TGCTGGACCTGATGACCTATTTCACGGCCGGCGTCAAGGAAGTGCGCGCCTGGACGATTCACCGCGGCGATACGGCTCCGAAGGCGGCCGCCGTCATCCATAACGATTTCGAAAAGGGATTCATCCGCGCCGAAACGATCTCCTGCGAGGACTTCATCGCCTGCGGCGGTGAGGCCGGGGCCAGGGAGGCCGGCAAAATGCGTCTGGAAGGCAAGGATTACATCGTCCAGGACGGCGATGTCATGCATTTCCGCTTCAATGTCTGAGACAGCGCGGGCATCCGTCCGGCTGCCCGCGCGAGCTTTCTATTCCTGCGAGGCGAACCAGCGCTCGGCGTCCAGCGCCGCCTTACAGCCCTCTCCCGCCGACGTGATGGCCTGCCGGTAGACCGGATCAGCCACGTCGCCGGCCGCAAACACGCCTTCGACCGAAGTCGCGGTGCTCTTGCCCCGGGTGATGATATAACCGGTCTCGTCCATCTCCAGCTGGCCGGCAACGAAACCGGTATTCGGCTTGTGGCCGATGGCGATGAACACGCCGTGCACCGGAATCTCCCGCGTGGAGCCGTCGAGTGTCGATTTCAGGCGGATGCCCGTCACGCCGGCCTCGTCGCCCAGAATCTCCTCGGTCACACTGTTCCAGGCCACTTCGATATTGCCGGTGGCCAGCAGCTTCTCCTGCATGATCTTTTCGGCCCGCAACTCGTCGCGACGATGCACCAGCGTCACCTTGTTGCACAGATTGGCCAGATACAGGGCCTCCTCGACGGCCGTATCGCCGCCGCCGACAACCGCAACGTCCTTGCCGCGATAGAAAAAGCCGTCGCAGGTCGCGCAGGCCGACACACCCCGCCCGGCATAGGCCTCCTCGCTGGGCAGTCCCAGATACTTGGCCGATGCGCCGGTGGCGATAATCAGCGCATCGCAGCTATATTCGCCGTCATCGCCCTTCAGGCGGAAGGGACGCTTCGAGAGATCCGCCTCGTTGATATGGTCCCAGACGATTTCGGTGCCGAAGCGTTCGGCCTGGGCCTTGAAATCCTCCATCATCTCCGGCCCCTGCACGCCGTTCTTGTAGCCGGGGTAGTTGTCCACATCGGTCGTCGTCGTCAGCTGGCCACCGGGCTGCATGCCCTGGATGATGACCGGTGACAGGCCTGCGCGCGCGGCATAGATCGCTGCCGTATAGCCGGCCGGTCCGGAGCCGAGAATGATCAGGTGATGATGGGTCGCATCCGCCATAAAAGCCCTCCATGAAAACGGCAGTGAAGCATAGCGTCGGCCCGCGAAATGGCAATCACGGATGGAAAAGTTTCGATTAAGCCATCAGAGAAGAAAAAGCGTCGCCAGACCGAGAAAAGAGAAAAAACCGACCACGTCGGTCACCGTCGTCAGAATGGTGCCGGATGCCAGCGCCGGATCGATGTTCAGGCGCTGCAGCGTCAGCGGAATCAGCGCGCCGGCAAGGCCGGCGGCGAACAGATTGATCAGCATCGCCGCCCCGATAATCAGACCCAGCCTGAAACCCCATTCGGGAAACCAGAACGATGCCAGCAACGCCATCGTAAGCGCAAACAGCGCGCCGGTCACCAGACTCACCGACACCTCCTTGATCAGCGTCCGCCGGGCATTGGCGAAGGTCACCCGTCCCAGCGCAATGCCGCGCACGATCACCGTCAGGGTCTGTGTGCCGGCGATGCCGCCCATGCTGGCCACGATCGGCATCAGCACGGCCAGGGCCACGATCTGAGAAATCGTCGCCTCGAACATCGAGATCACCACCGAGGCCGCGATGGCGGTCAGCAGATTGACGCCGAGCCAGACCCCGCGCCGCCGGGCCGTGGTCGTGACGGGCTCGGCCAGATCATCGGCATCCGACAGCGCCGCCAGGCGATACATATCCTCGGTCGCCTCCTCCTGCACGACATCGAGGATATCGTCAGCCGTAATGCGTCCGACCAGCACATGGTTCTCATCAACCACCGGCAGGGCCAGCACATCATATTTTTCGAATATATGGGCCACCTCTTCCTGATCCTGCCCCGACGTGGCATAGGGAAAATCGGATCTGGCCAGCTCCATTACCGGCACGTCGGGTTCGGCGAACAACAGCGTGTGCAGCGGCAGCACCCCGACCAGCACGTCCTCGTCATCGACGACATAGACATAGTTCAGGTTTTCGATCTCTCTCCCGAAACGTCTCAGAACTTCGAGCACTTTTTCAACTTTCCAGTCGGAGCGAACCTTGAACAGCTCGACCTGCATCAGGCCGCCAGCCGATTCCTCGTCATGGGCCATCAGCGGCTCGATTTCGCGCCGCTCCTCCGGCTCAAGCCCCTCGATGACCGCGTCAGCAACCTCCTTGTCCACGGCCTGCAACAGATCCGTGGCATCGTCGGAGTCCATATGCTCGACCGCATCGCCGATATCATCCGGATGGATGCGGGCCAGCAACTCCTCCTGCATCGCTTCCGGCAGTTCGAGCAGCGCCTCACCCAGAAGTTCGTCGGGGATATGGGCAATCAGCGCCAGGCGCTCTTCATCGTTGGCGCAACCGAGCAGAAGCTCGGCAAGATCGGCGTTGTGCATGTCCGCAAGCCGGCGCCCCAGAAGCGCGGGATCTCTCTGCAGAATCTCCAGAGCCTGCTTCGGATTCATGCCGCCGGACTCCAGGGGAGAATCAGCCTGCGGCCGCTCGTTATCTCGCTGCGGTTCTCTCATGATCCGTACACTCCCGTCCTGCTGCTTCGTCGGAACCGAACCCTACACCAGACCCCGCCCATCCGACAGACCGGCTTTCCGCCTGCCTGTGAGCTTTATCACGTTGAAAAAGCGTGACCCGGCACGCGAGATGCAGTATTATTACGCGTTGTCAAATGGACTAAAGAAATCCCTTGTTTTACGGCATGTTACAAGCCGAAGCTCATGAAGAGCGGGAAACCAGGGGGACAAAGGGAGAAAAACCATCAAGCTGACTCGCCGGTGGACAAGGCAAGCCATGTTGTTGTCGGGCTTCATCCTCGCCCCTGTTTTTCAGGCGGCGGCCGACAACGTCGCCATGGTCGAGACGATGAAGTTCCTCGCGCCGGAAACCGTGAATATGCTCGTGCAACGGGCGCAAAGCGGTGGCTCCGGCGGTCTCCAGGTCGGCGACACGATTCGCTACATCATTCGCTACAAACCCGCCTCCAACGGCGGCAACACCGGTGCCAACGGCTACATTACCGACTACATCCCGGCCGGCCTGCAGGTGACCGGCGCGGCCTTTGTCCAGCCGGACGGCTTTGGCGGCTACTTCGATATCCCGCCCGTTCCGGCCGGCGACATGTCCAATGATGCCGTCTGCAACGGCGTGCGCAATTGCGTTTCCGCCACTCCGACACTGCCGTCCACGCCGCTGAACAACGGCAACATCGCCACGCTGGCCCAATTCTATGCGGACACCGGCATCTGGTATTCGACCGACCTCCGCACCGCGCTGATTCCGGGTACCGTGCCGCCCACGCCGCGCAATGCCTGGGATCAGATACAGCTCGCCAATTGTCCGAAAAACGCCGTGCCCTGGGGAACCTGCTCACCCGTGGCCGGACCGGACACCTTCTACCAGAACGAAATCGCGGCCGGCGGCCTGGCCGGACCCGCAGGCCCCTGGCATCGCATCGCCTATCCCGGTTCGCGCATCGGCAACTATGGCCTGATGGGCGACCTTCAGGCCAGCCGCATACTCCAGCCCGGCGATCCGCATTACGGGCGCGACCTGTCGGCCAATCCGCTGCCGGTGTCCACCGCAGCCACGCCGGTGACGGTCCGCTGGGCCAACGGCCTGAACTCGGTCGGCGAAACCAAATATGTCAGCATCACCGCCCGCATCGTATCGCTGCCGCCCGGTGGCGCGATCATCAACGAGTCCGAAGTCTGGGGCGGCGACGTCTACTACTGGGAAGGCGGCAAGGACTTTCCGTGGAAATACAACAAGACGCTGGTGTCAATCGGCAACAATTCCTCGCTCACGGTGCTGAAAACGCCCAGCATTCAGTCGGCTGCTGCCGGAGACGTAGTATCCTTTCAGGTCACCGTGCTCAACACCGGCGCGCTGCCGCA
>JAJRVH010000176.1 GCA_021545625.1 Zetaproteobacteria bacterium | reverse complement strand
CGAACTGCTGCGCCGCATGGCGCTGGCCGCCGGTTGCCAGGGCATGGTCGGCGGCCAGATGATGGACTTGCAGGCCGAGGGCGTGGCGGATGCGGATATCCTGGCCGTGGAACGCATCCACCTGCACAAGACCGGTGCGTTGATCCGCTGGAGCTGCGAGGCGGGCGCGTTGCTGGCCGGCGCCGGTGCCACGATGCAGGAGGCCTGCTCGCGTTACGGCAAGGCGGTCGGGCTGCTGTTCCAGATCGCCGATGATATACTTGATGCAACGGCATGTTCGGAGGCTCTGGGCAAAAGCGCCGGCAAGGATGCGGCGCAGCATAAGGCGACCTATGTCTCGATTCTCGGGCTGAAGCGGGCGCGGGAGCTGGCCGTGGAGATGCGCGATATGGCGCTGGCGGCCTGCGAGCCGCTGGAGGCGAAGGGGGAACAGTTGCGGAAGCTGGCACATTATATACTGGAGCGGGGCCAGTGAATCCGGCAGGCAACAAGCCGTCATTGCTGGCCGGCATGCATGGCACGGCCGATCTGAAGGCCCTGAAGCCTGAACAGCTTCCGTTTCTGGCCGAGGAGATGCGGCATTATCTGATCGAAACGCTGGCGCCGATCGGCGGCCATCTGGGCGCGGGGCTCGGCGTCGTCGAGCTGACGATCGCGCTGCATTACCTGTTCGATTCGCCTCGCGACAAGATTATCTGGGATGTCGGGCATCAGGCTTACCCGCACAAGATGCTGACCGGCAGGCTTGAGCGGATGCCGACGGTGCGCCAGTACGGCGGCCTGTCGGGCTTCACGAAACGTAGCGAGTCCGAGCATGACCCGTTTGGCGCCGGCCATGCCTCGACCTCGATTTCTGCGGCTTATGGCATGGCCGCCGGCCGCGACCTGAACGGTGAGCATCATCATGTCGTGGCGGTGATCGGCGACGGGGCGCTGACCGGCGGCATGGCCTTCGAGGCGCTCAACCATGCCGGCGCGGAGCGGCGGCGTCTGCTGGTGATCCTGAACGACAATGAGATGTCGATTGCGCCGAATGTCGGCGCGATGTCGTCGTATCTGGCGCGCATTATCACCGGCAAGCCCTATACGCAGGCCAAGGATGCGGCCAAGCGTATTCTGGAAAAGCTGCCGGGCGGTATCGAGGCTGTTGCCAGGCGCATGGAAGAGCATGTGAAGGGCATGATCACGCCGGGCACGCTGTTCGAGGAGCTGGGCTTTCGCTATATCGGCCCGGTCGATGGCCATGATTTCGACCACCTGTTGCCGACGCTGGCCAACTGCAAGGAGCTGGATGGTCCGATCCTGCTGCATACACTGACCAAAAAGGGCCTCGGTTTTTCACCGGCCGAGGAGGATCCCGAGACCTGGCACGGGCTCGGGCCGTATAATGTCCAGACAGGCGAACCGATCAAAAGCAGCGGCAAGCCGCCGAGCTATACGCAGGTATTTGCCGATACGCTGGCGGATATGGCCGATAACGACGGGCGTATCGTCGCCATCACGGCCGCGATGCCGGGCGGCACGGGGCTGGCCCGTTTTGCCCGTCGCCATCCCGGCCGCTGTTTCGACGTCGGCATTGCCGAGCAGCATGCGGTGACCTTCGCCGGCGGGCTGGCTGCGGCTGGCAGGCGACCGTTCGTGGCCATTTATTCGACCTTCATTCAGCGCGGCTATGACCAGATTGTCCATGATGTCTGTATCCAGAACCTGCCGGTGACGTTCTGTCTCGACCGGGCCGGCATCGTTGGCGCCGACGGGGCCACGCATACCGGCATGTTCGATATCGCGTTTCTCCGTTGCTTGCCGAATATCACGATCATGGCGCCGAAGGACGAGGCCGAATTGCGCCACATGCTGGCCACGTCACTGCAGATCGATGGCCCCGTGGCGATACGCTATCCTCGCGGCAATGGCTATGGCGTCGAGCAGGGCGAGATGGCGGTGCTGCCCGTCGGCAAGGCGGAAATGCTCGAGGATGGCCCGGACGGGCTGGTGATCGCCGTCGGTACGCGCTGTCGCGACGCCTTGCAGGCGGTTGAAACCCTGCGCAGGGAAGACGGCCTGCATCTCGGTCTGATGAATCTGCGTTTTATCAAGCCGCTGGATGTGCAGGCGATCGACCGGCATCTGAAGCCGGGCGGGCTGCTGATCGTGGTCGAGGAGGGAACGACGCAGGGCGGCATCGGCGAGCAGATTCTCTGTGAAGCGGTGCGTGTCGGCTGGAGCGGTCCGTTTGTCCATGTGGCGATGCCGGATGCCTTTCCCGATCAGGGCACGCAGGCCGAGATTCTGCGCGATCTGGAGCTCGATGCCGATGGTATTGTTGCCCGCTTGCGCCGCCTATCGGGGCGTTGACCGGAATGCCGCGCTTTTTGCAAAGCCTGCGCGGCTGCTCTAAATTACCTGTATGAGCCGAATGCTGTGGATGTTGCTGGTTTGCTGTCTGTTGCCGGCGCCGGCCTGGGCCGCGGACGATTACTATATCGGTGCGAGCCGGGGGGCGGATGTGCTGGCCGCGCCGCAGGCCGATGCGGCCGTGGTCGGTCATCTGGAGCGCCTGAGCGAGGTGCGCGTCCTCGAAAGACAGCGTGCCTGGTGGAACATCGAGGCGGCGGATGTGCGCGGCTGGGTGCCGGCCGGGGCGGTGCGCAAACGCCACCAGCCGGGCCGGGCCGAAAAGGCCGGCAACTCGGTTCTCGAAGGGCTTTCATCCCTCTTCCACAGGGACGATCCGGCCGGTCGCAAAACGGCCGTGCTAGGCGTGCGGGGGCTGGATGAGGAAACCGGCGCGGTCAGGGGGCGGGCCAATGTGGCCGCGGTCGAGTGGATGGAGCGCCTGACGGTGTCCGATGCCGAGATTGCCCGCTTTATCGAACAGGGCAGGCTGAATCCATGAGGTCGGCGTTGCTTTTCCTGATGCTGGTGTGCATGTTCGCCGGAGCCCGGGGTGCGGTAGCCTTTGATTTCGGCCGACTGGGCGATGCGCTGGGGCTGGACCCGGAGGTGACGCAACGGATCAGCCAGGGAGCCCGGGTCGTATCGGCGCTGATCCCGATTTCGGATGAGCAGGAACGCATGCTGGGCCGGGATGTGGCGGCGCGGGTGATCGGTCGATTCGGTCTGGAGAAGAATGTCCGGCAGACCCGCTACCTGAATCTGGTTGGCCGGGCCCTGGCGCAGCGCTCCGATCGGCCGGTGCTCGAATACCATTTTGCGATTCTGGCCACGGATGACGTCAACGCCTATTCCTGTCCGGGCGGCTATATCTTTGTGACGCGCGGAGCGCTCGATATGGTGCGGGACGAATCGGAACTGGCGGCCGTGCTGGCGCATGAAATCGCGCATGTGACCGAGCGGCATATCATCAAGGCGCTGCAACAGTCCAAGCTGATGCAGGTCGGCGCCGAAGTGGCCTCGGAAGCCTTCCGCGAGGGCGGCGAGCTGTTCCGGCAGATGTCCGATTTTGCGACCGATGCGCTGTTCAAGGGTCTGAAAAAAACCGACGAATATGCGTCGGACCGCAAGGCGCTCGAATATCTGGAGCGTCTCGGTTACGACTATCCGGCCATGTACCGGGTTTTGCAGGAGCTGGATGCGCGGCGCAGGCAGGGCAGGACAAAGGTGCTGGCCAGAACCCACCCAAGCCCGCGTGAGCGCAGGCGGCATCTGAAACAGGCCGAGCCGTCCCTGCACCTGGATGCGCCGACCGGCATTCGCCTGAAAGCACGTTTTGTCCGGAACAAAAAAGCCTAGAAACATGCGCCTCGACCGGCTGCTGGTCGAGCGGGGGCTGGCGGCATCGGTCGATGCGGCGGCCCGGCTGATCATGGCCGGGCTCGTCTATGTCAATGGCCAGAAGTCGGACAAGGCCGGTACGCCGGTGCGCGGGGATGCGGATATTGATGTGCGCGAAGTGCTGCCCTATGTGTCGCGCGGAGGCCTGAAGCTGGCCGCGGCGCTGAAGCATTTCCCGTTCAGTCCGGACGGCGCGGTGGCGCTCGATGTCGGCGCCTCCACCGGCGGCTTTACCGATGTGTTGCTGCAGGGCGGCGCGCTGCGGGTGTATGCGGTCGATGTCGGTCACGGGCAGCTGCATTACAAATTGCAGAACGACGAGCGGGTGATCAATCTGGAAAAGACGCATGTGCGCCTGCTGAGTCCCGAGTTGATACCGGAGTCCGTCGATGCGCTGGTCATGGATACGTCGTTTATTTCGCTGACCAGGGTGCTGCCCCCGTCATGGCCGTTTCTGAAGCCCGGCGGCTGGTGTGTGGCGCTGATCAAGCCGCAGTTCGAGGTGCACCCCCGGTATCTGGAAAAGGGCGTGGTGCGCCACGAGGCGGTTCGCCGGCAGGTAGTCGAGGACATGCTTGAATTCGTGCGCGGCGAACTTGGGGGCGCGCAGGTGGTCGGCGTTACTGAATCGCCGATCCACGGGCCGAAGGGCAATGTCGAATATCTGCTCGGCTTGCGCAAGGCGGCGCCATGATGCCGCGGGAAGGGGCGGTGCCGGATGCGGCGGAATCCTTCTACAGGCTGGAGCCGAACGATATCGTCGAGGCGATCGAGGCGCTGGGCTATCAAAGCAATGGCGTGCTGTCGCCGCTGAACAGTTACGAGAATCGCGTCTACGAGGTCGGCCTCTGGGACGAGGCGCCGGTGATTGCCAAGTTCTATCGCCCGGGTCGCTGGAGTGATGCGGCGATTATCGAGGAACATGCATTCACGCTGGAACTGGAGTCGCTGGAGATTCCGGTCGTTGCGCCGCTTCGGGATGCGGACGGCCACACCCTGCAGCATGTCGGTGATTACCGTTTTGCGCTGTATCCGAAGCGGGCCGGCCGTGCGCCGGATCTTGACGATGACGGCGTGCTGAAACAGCTGGGCCGCTTTATCGGCCGCATCCATGCGCTGGGAGCCGAGGAGGTCTTTATTCACCGCCCCGAGCTGAGCATTGCGCATTTTGGCGACGATTCGTATGAATACCTGATGGATCACGGCTTTGTTCCGTCTGAACTCGAGCCGGCCTATGAGGCGGCCGCCGAGTCCCTGCTCGATGCGGTGGACGATGCGTTCGACAGGGCCGGCCCCTACCGTCGCATACGGCTGCACGGCGATACCCATCCGGGTAACATCCTGTGGCGCGACGGCACGTTCAATATCGTCGATTTCGACGATGCCCGCATGGGGCCCGCCGTGCAGGATCTGTGGATGTTTCTGAACGGCGACCATGCCGGCCGCGGGCGCCAGTTGTCCGTCCTGCTGGAGGGGTACGACCAGTTTTTCGATTTCGACGGCCGGCAGCTGCTGCTGATCGAGGCCCTGCGCGCCCTGCGCATCATGCATCATGCGGCATGGATCGCGCGCCGCTGGCAGGACCCGGCGTTCAGGGAGGCCTTCCCGTGGTTCAATTCCGGTCATTACTGGCAGGAGCATATCCTGACCCTGAAAGAGCAGCTGTCGGCCATGCACGAGCCGCCGCTGCAATGGCAATAAGGATCCCCCGGCGCTAGCCTGCAGCCATGGAAGATCGCATCACGGAACTGGAAACCCGGCTGTCGTATCAGGATCGGCTGATTCAGGAGCTGAACGAGGTCGTGACCCGGCAGCAGGACCAGATCGACCGGCTGACGCGCGATCTTGAGCGATTGTTCAGGCAGATGCAGGGACAGCAGTCCGGGCTGGCGCGTCCCGACGAGGAGGCGCCGCCGCCACACTACTGAGCCGCCCGGCTTGTTTCTGTTTGCATATCAGCTGTTATAGTTGGGCCCCTTATCAGCGTTCACGGGAGTGTCCAAGCATGGCCAGTAAACCATGGGGTGGCCGTTTCGAGTCCCCTACCGATGAATTTGTCGAGCTGTTCAATGCGTCGATCGACGTCGATGCGCGCATGTATGCCGAGGATGTTGCCGGTTCAAAGGCGCATGCCCATATGCTCTGCGAGCGGGGCATCATCAGCCGCGAGGATCTGAACGACATCCTGCGCGGCCTCGACGATATCCTCGGCGAAATCGAGTCGGGCGAGTTCGAGTTTTCCGTGGCGCTGGAAGATGTGCACATGAACATTGAGGCCCGGCTGACCGAAAAGATCGGCGACGCGGGCAAGCGGCTGCATACGGCCCGTTCGCGCAATGATCAGGTTGCGACCGATACGCGCCTGTATCTGCGCCGGCGCAGCGACGAAATTCTGGCCCGTATCCGGCATCTGCAGGCGGTGCTGGTGGAGCTGGCCGACGCGCATGCCGATACGATCATGCCGGGCTTTACCCATCTGCAGACCGCGCAGCCGGTGACGCTCGGTCATCATTTGCTGGCCTATGTCGAGATGCTGGACCGGGATGCCGGTCGTTTCCTCGACGCCAGGCGGCGCATGAATCGTAACCCGCTCGGCTCGGCGGCGCTGGCCGGCACGACATTTCCGATCGACCGCGACATGACAACCCGGGCGCTCGGCTTTGATGCACCGACGCGCAATTCGCTCGATGCGGTTTCCGATCGGGATTTCATCATCGAGCTGCTGGCCGCCGCGTCGATTTGCGCGGTACACCTGTCGCGCCTGTCCGAGGAGCTGATCCTGTGGATGAGCGCCCAGTTCCATTTCATCGACCTGCCCGATGCCTTCTGCACCGGCTCGTCGATCATGCCGCAGAAGAAGAATCCGGACATGCCGGAACTGGTGCGTGGCAAAAGCGGCCGCATTATCGGTGGCCTGGTGGCCATGCTGGCGACGGTCAAGGGACTGCCGCTGGCCTATAACAAGGATATGCAGGAAGACAAGACGGCCGTGTTCGATGCGCTCGACCAGCTCGAGGGCTGCCTGCGCGTGTATGGTGATATGATGCCGGGCATGCAGGTCGATAAGGAGGCGATGTACCGCGCCGCGTCCTCCGGCTTTGCCACGGCCACCGATCTGGCCGATGCGCTGGTGCGCGCCGGCGTGCCGTTCCGCGAGGCGCACGAGATTGTCGGCAAGTCGGTCGCCCATTGCATCCGCGAGGGCATTGAACTGCACCAGATGGATGCCGCCGCATGCCGCCGCATTGACGAGCGGCTGGATGCGGATATGGTGCGCGCCCTTTCGGTCGAGGCCTGCGTGGCGGCGCGTGATCATATCGGCGGCACGGCTCCCACCCAGGTGCGGAAGCAGGTGGTGGCATGGAAAAAGGCTTTGGCAGGAGATGAGGCATGAATATGAATGTGAACGGAATCCTGCGCGTATTGACGCTGTGCCTGTTTGCAGGCCTGCTGTTGGCAGGTTGCGGGCGCAAGGAGCCGCCGCAGCTGGTCGCGACCGGTGCTGCGCCGCAGATCGTGGGTCTGAAATATGAGGTTAACGGTGGTTCGCTGAAACTGGACTTTACGTTGGTCGGTTCGCCTGAGGGCGTGGGCTACCAGATTGACCGTACCGAGATGGATCCTTACTGCGGCTGCCCCGGTTTCTTCCGTCGTTATTTCGAACAGCCTGCCTTTGCCGATCAGGTCGGCAAGCCGCTGACAAAGCTGATCAATCTGAAAACCACGGAGAGGGAATACGTGTTCCGGATCCGGGCCGTGGATGCGCTGGGCAATCTCGGTCCCTGGAGCGAGCTGATCCATGCCCGCGGCGTGGATCTGATGAAATGAGTCCGGATGTGCACGGAGAGCCGTCGCGCCTGAGTCGTCTGGGTGCCTATCCGTTCGAGCGGCTGAAGGCATTGCTGGCGGACAGTCGCCCGAATCCGGAACTTGTGCATATCGATGCGGGCGCCGGCGAACCGCGTCTGCCGTTGCCGGATTTTGTGGGCCCGGCACTGAGCGAAAGCCTGGCCGGATTTTCGAAATATCCGGCCACGCGCGGCAATGCGGAGCTGAGGGGGGCGATTGCGGCCTGGCTGGAGCAGCGCTACGGGCTCGACCATGTCGATGCCGATACGCAGGTATTGAGCGCCAACGGCACGCGCGAGGCGCTGTTTGCGATCGCGCATGCACTGGTCGACCCGGATGCGGAGCGCAAGCCCCGGGTGCTGATGCCGAATCCGATGTACCAGATCTATCTGGGGGCGGCGGTGACGGCCGGGGCGGAGCCGTATTTGATGCCCTGCACGCCGGCGACCGGTTTCGCGCCGGATATCGACGCGGTACCGGATGACGTCTGGGACAACACGGCGCTGGTTTACGTCTGTTCGCCTTCGAATCCGACCGGCTGGATTGCCGATGCGGACTGGTACGCGCGGCTTCTGACGCTGGCCGACCGGCATGATTTCCATATCGTCGCCGATGAGTGCTATTCCGAGATCTACTGGCGGGAGCGTCCGGTCGGCCTGCTGGAGGTGGCCAGGCAGACCGGACGCAGCGATTATGCGCGCTGTCTGGTCATGAACTCGCTGTCCAAGCGTTCGGCCCTGCCGGGGCTGCGCAGTGGCCTGATTGCCGGCGATGCGTCGCTAATCGCCCGCTTTGCCAGGCTGCGCAGCTATACCGGACCGGCCACGCCGCTGCCGTTGCAGCATGTGGCGGCCAGGGCATGGTCGGATGAAGCGCATGTGGCCGCGAATCTGGCCGTCTACCGGGCCAGCCTGAAGGCGTTTTACGATGCCCGGGGCGAGGGCGAGCCGCCGGCTGGTTCGTTCTTTGTCTGGTTGCCGGTCGATGATGGCGAGGCCTTTGCGAAAGCGGCCTACGAGCAGCAGGCGGTGACGCTGTTGCCGGGTGCCTATCTGAGTGCCGATGCGACCGACGGCGGCAATCCCGGCAACGGTTTTGTGCGGGTGGCCCTGGTCGACGGGCCGGAGGTCGCGGCCGAACTGGCGCAGCGACTGGGCGCGGTCAGGGTGTGAAGAGGGCTTATGAAGATTCCATCCCAGGTTGAACACTGCATACGCGAGCTGGCCGCCGGGGGCGGCACGCTCAACTGCTATATCTATGATACGCGGCCCATGCGCGGCAAGATTGCGCATCTGGCGGCGATCATGCCTGAAGGGGTGGAGATCTTTTATGCAATGAAGGCCAATCCGCACCCGGCCTTTCTGAAGGCGGCGCTGGAGGGCGGGGCCAGAGGCATCGAGATCGCCAGCCTCGGCGAGGCGGAAAAGGCGGTCGCGGCGGGGTTCGCGCCTGATCAGCTGATCTATACCGGGCCGGGTAAGAGCATGGAGGAACTGCACTGGGGCGTGGAACAGGGGATCCGTACGATCCATATCGAATCGCTGCTGGAGGCGCACAGGCTGGACGCAATCTGTGCCGAACTGGGCAAGACGCAGGCTGCGCTGCTGCCCACCAATGCCGATTTCGATATCCACGAGGCGCAGACGAAATTCTCGGGCGGCTCGAAGAAGTTCGGCGTCGACGAGGAAAAGCTTGGCGATGTGTTGCCGCAGATTCTGGCGCTTCCCTGCCTGCGTTTTCGGGGGCTGCATGTGTATGCGGCCTCGGGAGTTCTGAACGTCGTTGACCTGCTGAAGAACTGCGAGCTGGTGTTCGACATGGCCCGGCGCATCGAGCGCGATTATCAGGGCGTGGTCTGCGATATCATCGACTTCGGCGGCGGCTTCGGTGTCGATTATCTGGAAACGGGCCATGATTTCGACCCGGATGCCTATGCGGCCGGCCTGCAAAAACTGATCGACCGCTACGGCTTTGCCGGGCGCACGTTCTTCCTGGAGCTTGGCCGTTATCTGGCTGCCGACTCGGGCTGGTTCTGCACCGAGATCATCGATATCAAGGAAAGCCGTGGCAAGAAGCAGGTGATCTGTGCCGGCGGTATCAATCATTTTCGTCGTCCGGCGGCGCTGGCAATCAATCATCCGATGGCCATCGTGCGCATGCATCGTCCGTCATGGTTTGACGGCCAGGAAAAGGTGCGCGACGAGGCGGTCTATTTCGGCGGGCCGCTGTGTACAGGGGCGGATAAACTGGCAAACAATGTGCTGGTAAAGGCGGCCGATGTCGGCGATATCGCGGTGTTCGGTTATGCCGGCGCCTACGGGCTGACGATGTCGAACATGGAGTTCCTCAGTCATGGGCGGCCCGAGGAGATTGTCATAGGCGAATAAATGCCAGGAGTGCTGAATATGAAAAAATGGATGCTGCTGTGCCTGCTTCCGCTGTTGGGGGCATGCGCGACCCCCCACAAGATGGCTATTGACCATGAAACCAGGAGTCTGGATCTGGGGGATCAGGCGCTTGTGCTGATGAGTGTCAAAATGACCAATGCCTATAAGCCGGACTATCAACCGGTGCCCAATGTCGTGTTCTGGGAAAAGCCGATGGTGAGAGGGGCCGAGGATCGCCTGAATTACGTTGTTGATGCGGAAGCGGAACAGGCCGGTGTTTGAACAGGCCGGTGTTTATTATGTGCGGATGGCCGTACCGGCGGGCCGCTATGTGTTGAGGGGTACCGGCGGCTTTTCCGCCAGGGTGTTTGTGGTCGGCAACTGTTTCCTGCCCATTCATCAGGACGTTGAACTGCATGCCGGCCAGGTGGTTTATTTAGGGCGGGCGACTGGTACTATTCGTGAGCGGAGGGATGGCGAGTTCCGCGCGGGGCCGGTCATTCCGCTGGTTGATCAGGCTGTGATGGGGTTTTCGGGAGGCACATTCGACGTGTTGCTGGAAGACCGTTACGAACAGGACATGAAGGTGTTCCGGGAGAAGTTTCCGGTGCTGAAGTCCGTACAGGTCAGCAGGGAGGCCTTTTCGCCCTTTGACCGGGCGAAGGCGCTGGCATGGTGGAAAAAGCAATAGGGGTATATATGAACCATTTGCAGGAAGTAATTGAACAGGCGTGGGAGACACGGTCCGGGTGGACGGCCCGGGATGCCGCGCCAGAGGTGCGCGAGGCGGTCGAGCATGCGATCCAGCTGCTCGATGACGGCGGTGTGCGCGTGGCCGAGAAGGACGAGGCCGGTAACTGGATTACCAATGAATGGCTGAAGAAGGCCGTGCTGCTGTTCTTCAAGTTGCATGACAATCAGGTGATCAACGGCGGCGTATCGAATTACTACGACAAGGTGCCGCTGAAGTTCGCGACCTGGGGTGAGGAGATGTTCCGCAAGGCCGGCATCCGCGTCGTGCCGCCGGCGACGGTACGCAAGGGCGCGTTCATTGCATCCAAGGCAGTGCTGATGCCGTCCTATGTCAATATCGGCGCCTATGTGGACGAGGGTACGATGGTCGATACCTGGGCGACGGTCGGCTCCTGCGCCCAGATCGGCAAGAACGTGCATCTGTCCGGCGGCGTCGGCATCGGCGGCGTGCTGGAGCCGTTGCAGGCCACGCCGACGATTATCGAGGACAACTGCTTTATCGGCGCCCGTTCCGAGGTGGTCGAGGGCGTGATCGTGCGCGAGGGCTCGGTGATTTCGATGGGCGTGTTCATCGGCAAGTCGACGCGTATCTACGATCGCGAAAGCGGTGAAACCTTTTACGGCGAGGTTCCTCCCTATTCGGTGGTTGTATCCGGCTCGATGCCCGGCAAGGCGGGCGGACCGAATCTGTATTGTGCGGTGATCGTCAAGAAGGTGGACGAGAAGACCCGTTCGAAGACCGGGATTACGGAACTGCTGCGCGAGTTCTGATATCGACCGCGTTTACAAGGGGAGGTAAGCCATGCCGCTGAGCAGACTGGAAGCCAGTATCGAGATTGAGCGTCCGGTCGACGAGGTGATCGCCTTCGTCGATGATAACGTCAACGACCCGATGTGGCAGACGTCGGTGCTGGAGTCGGAGAAGATCACGCCGGGCGAGCCGGTCGTCGGTACCGTCTATCATGTGAAGGAAAAATTTCTCGGTCGTGTGATTGAGCAGAACTGGGAAGTGACCGGTCGCAGCGAGGACGGCAGCGAGTGGTCGGCAAAAACCACGTCCGGCCCGTTTCCGATGGAAACGACGATGAAGTTTGAGTCGGCCGGCAACGGCACGCGGGTTACGCGCACGCTGTCCATCGATGTCGGACGCTTTTTCAAGCTTGCCTCGCCGGTGGTGGCTCACATCGCCCAGCGCGAAATGGACATGGATTTCGCCAATCTGAAGGAGCTGCTGGAGGCGGGCGCCTGATCGCGGGCGACGTGCCGGCAATCGGGGGCCATCAGGCCCCTTCTTCATGCCCCCAGGCGGCCAGATATTCGGCCAGATGCGGCCGGGTTACGGATTCTTCCTGAAGATAATTGCGCAGGCCGAGCACGGCGCGCGCATAGCCCGGCTCGTTCAGGGCGCCGCTGAACAGCTGCTGGCGCAGAAACAGCAGCAGCGTCGTACAGACATCGGTTTCGCAGTAATTGCGGATGGCATCGATGTCGCCGCTTTCGAACATTGACCGCACATCGTCGCCGGCCGTCGCCAGCTTGCCGGGTACCCCGAAGACCGCGGCGACCTCGTCCATCGAGCAGCGCGCCGAAGCGCCGAAATCCGACAATACTTCCAGCAGATCGAGATGATATTCCTGCGAATAGCGGGCGTCATAGTTGTTCCACCTGTCGCCCTGGCTGAACCAGCGCGGACAGGAAAGGCTGTGCGCCATGGCGCGGTATTTCAGTACCGGTACATCGAAGCTGCGGCCGTTGAAACTGACCAGTTGCGGGGCGCGCTGATCGATGATGCGGAAAAAGCCCTCGATCAGCTCGGCTTCCGTGCTGTCCGGTTCGCCGCCACTGGCCAGTTGCCGGATCACCAGTTCGGAGCTTCCTTCGCCGGGCTCGCGAATCAGATGCGCATAGCTGATGGCGACGACCTGATGAAAGGGCTGGCGGGGAAAGTCGTTGCGGCCGTCGGTCTTGTCCAGAAAATAGCGGCCGAGCGCGTCGCGGGCCTGGCTGTCGTCAAGGCTGTCGTCGCGCAGGATGCGCCGGGCGGCATCGGCATCGACGACAGTTTCAATATCGAAGACGAGAATATCACGGCGCATGGCGTTCCCCCTTGCTTTGCCCGAGCAGGCGTCGGGCGATGTCGCGCTCGCCGAGCAGAACGGCCGAGCAGAAAAACAGAACCACGCCGCCGCCCACCGCGGCGGCCACCCAGGCGGCCTGGGCCAGCTTGCCGCCGGCCGGAAAGGCCCAGAATGTTTCCAGCAGATACAGACCGCCCAGCATGATCAGGCTCGCCAGTATTGCTC
This sequence comes from Zetaproteobacteria bacterium, assembly GCA_021545625.1. Taxonomy (GTDB): domain Bacteria; phylum Pseudomonadota; class Zetaproteobacteria; order Mariprofundales; family Mariprofundaceae; genus JAJRVH01. The sequence continues at coordinate 3,454 of JAJRVH010000176.1, read as the reverse complement.
CCAGCATGCGGCGCAGGTTGCGGCGGTCGATCAGGCGGCCATAACGACGCTGCAGGCGCATGAACAGCAGCGCAACATTGACGAAGGCCGCCAGCGACGTGGCCAGGGCCAGGCCGACATAGCTCCAGAACTGCATCAGCACGATGGCCAGCGCGATATTGACGCCGACGCTGATCGCCGCGAAGCGCATCGGCGCCCCGGCATCCTTGCCGGCATAGCAGGCGGTGGCCAGCAGTTTGACCCAGCAGAAGGCGATCAGGCCAACGGCGTAGGCTTGCAGCGCCGCAGCCGTGGCGCGGGCATCGGCATGGGAAAATGCTCCCTGCTCGAACAGCGTGACGATGATCGGTTCGGCCAGATACAGGGCGCCGGCCACGGCGGGCAGGGTCAGCCATGTCAGCCAGGCCAGTCCTGATTTCAGGTCCTCGCCTGCCGCCTGTTCGTCGTCGTTGCTCAGGTGGCCGGACAGGGTCGGTAGCAGCGCCGTGCTCATGGCAATGCCGAACAATGCCAGCGGCAGCTGGACGATGCGATCGGCATAATAGAGATAGGAGACGGCGCCGGTGGCAAGCAGGGTGGCGAGGATGGTGCCGACCAGGATGTTCAGCTGCACGGCCGCGATCGCCAGCAGCGCCGGTCCGAACAGTTTCATGGTTTCGAGAATACGCGGCTGTTTGAAATCGAGGCTGATGCGCGGCAGCCAGCCGATGCGTCTGAGCGCCGGCAGCTGGATGGCCAGTTGCAACATGCCTCCCAGCAATACACCGAAAGCCAGCGCCAGCCCGGCATGGTCCATGATCGGTGCGAGCCAGAGCGCTGCGGCGATGATGGACAGGTTCAGCAGGACCGGCGTGGCGGCCGCCAGCGCAAATTTTTTGTAGGCATTCAGAACCCCCCAGGCCATGGCCGTCAGGGAAATCAGCGCCAGATAGGGAAACATCCAGCGGGCCAGCAGCAGGGTCTGCTGCCAGCGGTCCGGTTCGTCGGCAAAGCCGGGGGCAAACAGATACAGCAGCCATGGCATGAGTACGACGCCGGTAACGCTGAACAGAAGCAGGACGATCAGCAGCAGTGTCGCCAGCGCATCGAGATAGCGGTGCGCCTCCTCCTCGCCGCTTTGCCGGGCGTCGGACAGCACCGGCACCAGCGCGACGGTCAGCGTGCCTTCGGCAAACATGCGGCGAAAGAAGTTCGGTAACTTGAAGGCGACGAAGAAAGCATCGGCCAGCACGCCGGCGCCGAGCACGCGGGCAAGCAGGATGTCCCGCACGAAGCCGAGCAGGCGCGAGGCCATGGTCCAGCCGCCGATCTGTCCGGCGGCGCGCAACAGGCCCGATGCGCTGCGGCTATTTGACTTGTCGGTTTCGTTGGCCATAATCCGTCGCCCTTTTCGCGCTGAGCCGCCGTTTTCGGGCAGCAGCTGGAACAAGACTAACGTCGCCATCCGGTCAGAGCGAATGATTGTTGTCCCGGAGCAGGGAAGGAGGTGATGTTTTTTATGCCAGGAATTCGAGTCAATCCTGATGAGCCGTTCGAGATCGCACTCAAGCGTTTCCGCAAGCAGGTGGAAAAAGGCGGAGTGATCAGCGAATGCCGTCGCCGCGAAGCCTACGAGAAACCTTCCATTGCCAGGAAACGCAAGGAGGCAGCCGCGCGCAAGCGTCTGATGAAGCGTCTGCGTCGCGTGCGTATGCGCGAGAACCGCGATTATTAAGCCTTTGACAGGCTTGGTTAACTGCATTGCCGGGCCCGTTGGGTCCGGCAATTTTGTTTGATGGACAGGGCGTACCATGCGCCACGGGAGAGTGAAATGCTGAAACAGCTGGTTGAAGATATGAAGGCCGCAATGAAGGCCGGAGACAAGGCGCGTCTATCGGCGATTAGCATGTTGCGCGCGGCGATCAAGGATCGGGAGATCGAACTCGGGCATGCGCTGAGCGATGATGAGGCGATGGCGGTGTTTTCTCGGCTGGTCAAGCAGCGTCGCGATGCGGCAAGGCAGTATGCCGACGCCGGCCGCGATGATCTGGCTGCTTCCGAGCTGGCCGAGGTCGAGGTGATCCAGGCCTACCTGCCCGAGCCGCTCAGCGACGAGGAGCTGGCGCAGCTGGTCGAGTCGGCCATTGCCGAAACGGGCGCATCATCGATGCGCGACATGGGCAGGGTGATGGGCATCGTCAAGGCCCGCGCGGCCGGCCGCGCCGATATGGGCAAGCTTTCAGGGCTGGTCAAGGCGAAGCTGGGCTGAGATGCCCGCCTGTCCGCTTGCATTCGGTGGCGGGCAACGCTACATAAGGAAGTATGGCTAATTTTTCCCCGGCATTTCTGGACGAGGTCCTGTCCCGGACCGACATTGTCGATCTGATCGCCCGGCATGTGGAGCTGAAGAAGTCCGGCTCCAATCTGATGGGGCTTTGCCCGTTTCATCACGAGAAATCGCCGTCGTTTTCCGTGTCGGCCGACAAGCAGCTGTATTACTGTTTCGGCTGCGGCAAGGGCGGTGGCGCATTCCAGTTTCTGATGGATCACGACGGCTATTCGTTTCCGGAGGCGGTCGAGTATCTGGCTGAAAAGGCCGGCCTGGAGATTCCGGCGGCAACCCGGCAGGAACCGGGGGAGCGGGATCGTAACCGCCGCGCCCTGCAGATGCTGGAGCAGGCGGCCGCAGCCTTTATGCGAAACCTGAACGGCGAGGCGGGAGACAAGGCGCGCGCCTATCTTGAAAAGCGGGGGCTGCCGGCAGCCATTGTCCGCGATTACGGACTCGGCTATGCGCCGCCGGGGTACGGGTTCATGCAGAAGGTGTTCGCCGCGGCGGGTCCGGAGCAGCAGGTTGCGGCCCGGCTGGAGGCGCTGGGTCTGCTGTTCAGGGGCGAGCGGGGCTATGGCGACCGTTTCCGGGACCGGCTGATGTTCACGATCCGGGACCGGCGCGGCCACGTGGTCGGTTTCGGCGGACGCGTTCTGGGCGATGGCGAGCCGAAATATCTCAACTCGCCGGAAACGGCATGGTTTCACAAATCCGAATTGCTGTACGGCTTTTCCGAGCACCGCGACGCGATACGCAGGGAAAAGCGGCTGGTAATCGTGGAAGGCTATATGGACGTGCTGGCCCTGGCCGCGCACGGGCTGAAGATCGGTCTGGCTCCGCTGGGCACAGCCATCGGCGAACGCCAGATCAGGGAGATCCTGCGTCTGCACGATGCGCCGGTGTTTTGCTTCGACGGCGATCGGGCCGGCCGTCAGGCCGCCTGGCGGGCGCTGGAGCGCATGCTGCCGTTGCTGAAGGCCGAGCATGCGCCACGTTTTCTCTATCTGCCGGAGGGCGAGGATCCCGATTCGATACTGGCCGCCGAGGGGCGCGAGGCGTTTCTTCGCCGTCTGGATGGGGAGGCGCAGCCGGTCGCACATTGGTCGAGCTATGCCAGCCTCACGCCCGAACAGCGGGCCAATT
>JAJRVH010000175.1 GCA_021545625.1 Zetaproteobacteria bacterium | reverse complement strand
GGTTTTCCCGACCTTTATCAAGCTGGTGCAGGACCAGCACCATCCGATCCGCACGGTGATCCTGAACGGCATCGAATGCGAACCTTATCTGACCAACGACCATCAGCTGATGCTCGAAGAGGCCGAGGAGATTCTGCAGGGCATGGCCATTATCATGCATATGGTCGGTGCCGAAGAGGGCATCATCGCTCTCGAGGACAACAAGGCCGATGCGGCCGAAGCCCTGCGGCTGGCTCTGGCCGATAACAGCGAGCTGGGCCGCGTGCGCGTGGTCGTGCTGCCGACCCGCTATCCGCAGGGTAGCGAGAAACAGTTGATCTATACCCTGACCGGCAGGGAAGTGCCGGCTGGCAAACTGCCGATGCATATCGGCATGATCTGCCAGAATGTCGGAACGACGCGCGCCGTCCGCGACGCGGTACTGCTCGGCAAGCCGCTGACCGAGCGGCTGGTGACGGTCAGCGGTGATGCGGTGCCGCATCCGGGCAACGTGCGCGTGCGCCTGGGTACGCCGCTGCGTTTTGTGTTTGCCAGGCGGGGGCTGGAGGATTTCGAGGATATCCGGATTCTGCACGGCGGGCCGATGATGGGCGAATGTCTGCGTCATCCGGACGTGCCGGTCGTCAAATCGTCGATCGGCCTGCTGGCCATGCACAGGCAAACGGTGCTGGAGGCCCACGAGCCCGAACAGCCATGTATCCGTTGCGGCCATTGCGGACAGGCCTGCCCGGCGGGGCTGGTGCCGAATCTGCTGGCTGATCATTGCCGCAACGAGCAGTTCGACAAGGCTGAGGCCTATCAGCTGTTCGATTGCATCGAGTGTGGCGCCTGCAGCTATGTCTGTCCGGCAAATATTCCCCTGGTCCAGTATTTCCGCTACGGCAAGGGGCAGATCGCCCAGCTCCGGCGGGAGCAGGCCTTCGCCGAGGCGTCGCGCCAGCGTTCGGAGGCGCGCGAGGCGCGGCTGGCACGGGAGAAGGCCGAGAAGGCCGCCAGGCGTTCGCGGGTGCGCAGGGAGCTGGCTCCGGATACCGGCAAGGCGGAGAACAGCAGTCAAGACAACAAAACGGACGCACCCTGATGCCGTTGATCATCAGCTCTCCCCATGCCCATGGCGGCGACTCGATTCGCATGACCATGCTGACGGTGGTGCTCGCGCTGCTGCCGGCCACGATTGTCAGCGTCTATCTTTTCGGCTGGCTGGCCGTGCTGCTGATCCTGACCTGCATGCTGACCTGTCTGATCACCGAAGCGGCGTGCCTGAGGCTGATGGGGCGTCCGCTGACGACATTGCTGGATAATTCGGCGGCCCTGACCGGTCTGTTTCTGGCCCTGACCCTGCCTGCGGCCGTGCCGTGGTGGATGGCCGTGCTGGGCAGCATGTTCGCGATTGTGCTCGGCAAGCAGGTGTACGGAGGCCTGGGCTATAATCTGTTCAATCCGGCGTTGTCGGCGCGGGTGATCCTGCTGATCTCCTTTCCGCTTTCGATGACCTCCTGGCTGATACCGATGCATGTCGGCGCTGCGGCGCTGGATATGTACGACCTTTCGGCCTCGCTGGCCTTTTTCCTGTCCGGCCCCGAGGCGCTGAATCTGGGGCTGGACGCGATCACGATGGCCAGCCCGCTCGGGCATGTGAAAACGGAATGGACGCTTGGCGTCGGGGTTGCCGAGGCGCTTGATGCCTACCATTACAGTTACCTGGATGCCTTCCTCGGGCGCGAGGCCGGCAGCATCGGCGAAACCAGTGCGCTGGCCCTGCTGATCGGCGGCATCTATCTGCTGGCCCGGCATACGATCACCTGGCACATCCCGTTCGCCTATATCGGCACCGTACTGCTGCTGGCCGCGCTGTTCAGCGCCATCGAGCCGGCCCGTTATGCGCCGCCGCTGTTCCATCTGTTCGCCGGCGGCCTGATCCTGTGCGCGTTCTTCATGGCCACCGATCCGGTTTCCTCGCCGGTAACGCCGGCCGGGCAGATCGTGTTCGGCATTGGATGCGGGGTGCTGACCTGGGTGATCCGTACCTTCGGCGGCTATCCCGAAGGTGCAATGTTCGCGGTGGTTCTGATGAATTGCGCCGTGCCGCTGATCGATCACTATTGCCGGCCGCGCGTCTACGGACACGGGAGCGGCCGATGAGGTTCGGACTGGATCGCGAGCAGTGGTATATGGTGCTGGCCCTGCTGCTGGTGGCCGTGATCGCCGCCATGCTTCTCGGCCTGACCGATATGTTCACGCGCGGCCCGATTCAGGCCGCGCAGAAAAAGGCCTTGCATCAGGCGCTGGAGCAGGTGCTGCCGCCCCATGCCAATGATCCCCAGGCCGAACAGCTGCGGATGCAGGGCGAGGACGGAGCTGTGCTGATCTATCCGGGGCGGGATGGCAACGGCCGGCTGACCGGGCTTGCATGGGAAGTGGTCGCGCCCGATGGCTATTCGGGCAGCATTCGCATCCTGCTGGGCCTGGAGCCGGACGGGCGCATTCATGCGATCCGCGTGACCAATCATCGCGAAACGCCGGGTCTGGGCGACGGTATCGTGCATGATCATGCCTGGCTGGCCTCGTTTGTCGGCAGAGCCCTGAGTGGTACGCGCTGGGCCGTGAAGAAGGATGGAGGCGATTTCGATCAGTTCACGGGCGCGACGATTACGCCGCGTGCCGTGGTCAGGGCCGTCAAACGGGGACTGGAATTCTACCGGGGGCACCGCAGGATGTTGCTGGATGCGCTGGTGGATGCTGACCGGAAGCGGCATGGGGGAGGTCAATGATGGAACGCTCCGAAGTATTCATGGACGGTTTCTGGCATAACAACACGATCTTCGCGCAGTTGCTTGGCATGTGTCCGCTGCTGGGCGTCACGACCTCGGCCGAGAACGGCTTCTGGATGGGAGCGGCGACGTTGCTGGTGCTGCTGGGGTCGAATCTGGTGGTGTCGCTGGTGCGCGGCGTGATTCCGAAGAATGTGCGCATTCCGGCTTATATTACAATTATTGCCGCATTCGTGACGGTCGTCGATATGGCGATGAATGCCTGGATGCATGAGATGTATCTGGTGCTCGGCCTGTTTATTCCGCTGATCGTTGTGAACTGCGCGATCCTTGGCCGGGCCGAGGCGTTTGCCAGCAGGAATTCGCCGCTGGATTCGGTGACCGATGCGATCGGCGTCGGAGCCGGCTTTACCTTTGCGCTGGTGCTGCTGGGCGGCGTGCGCGAACTGCTGGGGCAGGGGGAACTGTTCGGTTTTCCCGTGTTCGGCGACGGCTATCCGGATGTGCTGATGTTCATTCTGCCGCCGGGTGCTTTTATCGCGCTGGGCTTTATCCTGGCCGGCGTGAATCTGATCAACCGCAGGCTGGAGCGGCGCAGGCTGGCGGCACAGGCAGGGATCAAGACAGGTGTGGAGACAGGCTGATGGGCACGATATTCTGGATCACGATACTGGGCGTGGCGGCATTTTTGTGGTGGGCCTCGTTCTATGCGACCAAGCGCATGCGCATCGAAAAGAATCGCGAACGCGAGGAGCAGGCCCGGCGCAATCTTGCCGCCCGGGCCGCGACTGAAAAGAGCGGGGAGGAGGACTGATGCCTTATATGCATATTCATACCAATGTCGTTGTCGAGGATGAGTCGTCCTTTCTGAAACGCTGTTCGTCGACGGCGGCCGAGGCGCTCGGCAAGCCGGAGGCCTATGTCATGATCAATCTCAGCCATGGCCATCCGATGATGTTCGCGGGTTCCGAGGAGCCGCTGGCCTATATCGAGCTGAAGAGCCTGGGCATGCCGGGCCATGCCACGGCCGAGTTGTCGGCGACGCTGTGCCGTATGCTCGAGGAGGGGCTGGGCATCGCTCCCGGGCGCGTATATATCGAGTTTTCCGGCCCCGAGCGGCATATGTGGGGCTGGGACGGGGGAACCTTCTGAGCATGGCCGTACGCGAGATCCTGATTCATCCCGATGAACGCCTGCGCGAGGTGGGGCAGCCGGTCGGGTTTCCGCTTTCCGAAGAGGTCAGAACGCTGATCGCGGACATGGCCGATACGATGTACGACGCGCCGGGCGTGGGTCTTGCCGCGCCGCAGGTCGGGGTGGCGCTGCGCATTGCCGTGACTGATACCGTCTGGCGAGATGCGGAGGTACGTCACCATGCGGACGAGGAAGGGGGCGTACGCGATCTGAAGGTCTGGATCAACCCGGAGATTCTGTGGCGCAGTGAGGAAACAGCGGTCTGGGAGGAAGGCTGTCTGTCCGTGCCGGAATTCTACGCCGATGTCGAGCGCCCGGCCGCGATACGGCTGCGCTGGTACGATATGGAAGGGGCCAGGCACGAGGCGGACTTCGAGGGCTTTCAGGCCGTGGCGCTGCAGCACGAGTTCGATCATCTCGATGGCAGGCTGTTCATTGATTACCTGAGCCCGCTCAAGCGCAGGATGATCACCAAGAAGCTGAAGAAGCGCTACAAATGACGCGCGTGGTGTTTGCCGGCACGCCGGCGTTTTCCGTGCCCTGTCTGCAGGCGTTGCTGGATGCGGATGCCTTCGATGTCGTCGGGGTTGTTTCCCAGCCCGATCGCAGGGCCGGCCGGGGCATGCGGCTGACGCCATCGCCGGTCAGACAGGCGGCGGTTGATGCCGGTATCGATGTGATCACGCCAGAGCGCCTGCTTAAGGACGGCGAACTTGAGCGGACGGCGCTGGCGTGGCTGCAGGACAAGCGTCCGGATGTGCTGGTGGTCGTGGCCTTCGGCATGATTCTGCCGAAGGCATGGCTGGATGCGCCGCGCATCGCGCCGCTCAACGTGCATGCCTCGCTGTTGCCCCGCTGGCGGGGAGCGGCTCCGATCGAACGGGCCCTGCTGGCGGGCGATGACAAAACCGGTGTTTGCATCATGAAGATGGAGGAAGGGCTGGATACCGGGCCTGTCTATGCCAGCCGCGAGATGGCAATCACCGACAGCACGCGCGGCCGGGATTTGTGGGCGTCATTATCGACACTGGGCGCGGAATTGCTGCTTGAAACGCTGCCTGCGATCGTTTCCGGAGAGCTTGCGCCCGAGCCGCAAGCGGACGAAGGCGTGACCTATGCGAAAAAAATCCGCAATGAGGAACGCATCATCGACTGGCATCAGCCGGCTGCTTCCGTCGACCGGCTGGTGCGCTGTTTTTCGCCGCGACCGGGAGCGCGCACGCGTTATGATAACCGCTGGCTGAAGGTGATCGCCGGCCAGGTTCTCTCCGACCGCAGCGATGCCGGGGCGGGCAGCATCGTTTCGCTGGATCGGGGGCTGGATATCGCCTGCGGCGACGGTGTGCTGTACCGGCTGAGTGAGGTGCAGCCGGAAGGCAGGAAGGCCATGGCGGCCGAAGACTTTCTGCGCGGAGCTTCGCTGGCCCGCGGCGATTGCCTGGGCTGAAGCAGCACCTTTCATGACCGGGCGCGAACGGGCGCTGGCCGCGCTGCACCGCATCCTGCACGAAGGGGTGAAGCCGGGGGTTGCGCTGGAAGACGTGCCGCCCGGGCAGAGGCCGCTCGTGCACGAGATGGTATACGGCGTGCTCAGGCGCTGGTTTACGCTGGAAGCGGATTTTTCGCGCTTCTGCCGCGCCAAGCCGGATGCATGGGCGCAGCTGGCCCTGCAGCTCGGCACATACCAGATCCGGCATATGCGGGTGCCTGCCCATGCCGCAGTGGCCGAAACGGTGGCGGCGCTCAAACATGTTCATCCCCGTTCAGCCGGTTATGTCAACGCGGTGCTGCGCAGGGTGGCGGATAGTGTCCCGCCGCTGAAATACCGGCCTTACCAGCTGGCGGAGTTGCCCAAATGGATGTACGGCCACTGGCGCGACGCCTTCGGCGCGGAGCAGACTGCCGCGATCGCCGTCGCGATCAGACGGCCGCCGCCCCTGTGTATCGCCGTGCTCGGCTCGCGCCGGGCGTGGATGGAGCAGGCGCAGGCGGCAGGGATCAGGGCGCAGGCCGGCGAGTTGTCGCCCTGCGCAGTGCTGTTGCCCGACGGGTGTGATGTCAGCGATTTGCCCGGCTACAGTCAGGGGGCATTTCTTGTCATGGATCAGGCGGCCCAGCACGCGGTCATGGCCATGCCCGAACTGCCGCCCGGATCGTTGATTCTGGATATATGTGCCGCGCCCGGCGGCAAGACGGCCTTGCTGGCGCATCGCTTTCCCGACTCGCATGTGGTGGCGGTTGAACTCAATGCCCGGCGCATTCCGCGCCTGCGCGACAATCTGGCCAGGCTGGCGCTGGAGAATGTGTCGGTAATCCGGGCCGATGCCGGCTGCCTGCCGTTTGCCGATGGCGTGGCCGATGCGCTTTTGCTCGATGCGCCCTGTTCGGCATCGGGCGTGCTGCGCCGGCATCCGGATGCGAAATTCGCCCATGATGCGGCGACAGTCGCGAGGCTGGCGGAGAGGCAGCGCCTCCTGGCCGGGGAGGCGCTGCGGGTGCTGAAGCCGGGCAGCCCGCTGCTGTATGCGGTCTGTTCGATTCATCCGGAAGAGACGGAGGGCGTGGCGGCATCGCTGGCGGAGAAGGAGGGCATCCGGCTGCTGACGCGGCAACGCCTGTTCCCGTCCGGAGCCAACGACGGTTTTTTCCACGCCCTGCTGGCCAGGAGCGATCTTCGGCAAGGCTGCTGAAAACTGCTATAATCGCATCGATATCGGCGATCAGGGAGGAAAAAACAACGTGGCTGAGCTCTCGCTGGAGCTGGAAGAGGATATGCGACTGCTTCCCCAGAAGATGGAGCTGGGCAAGCTCGAGCTGCTGACGAACAGCATCAGGCTTCCGTTCGAGGCGCTGGAGAATCAGCTGGCCGCCTATGTGCGGCATCCGAACAAGCGTTTGCGGGAGGAATTGCGCCGCGATATCAAGCGCTATCTCGGGCGTCTGAATGCCAATCCCCTGTTTCCGCTGTCATTCCGGCTGAAGGTGCTGGAGGCATTCGAGCAGCACACCGATCTGTTCGACGTTGAACTGACGGCCCAGGTGCTGAACGCCTACAAGATCGGCATTCAGCTGGTGCAGAAGCATGCACGCAAGCATCCCGAATACTGGCCGATATTCGTGCGTCTGGTCGCCAAGGCCCTGGAACTGGCCGAGGTGCTGCTTTTCGAAACCCTGCGCAATCATCATATGCAGCATGTGATCGCATTGCGCCAGAGCCTGGATCTGATGCGTCTCGGCCTGCTTGTCGCCCAGACGGAAGCCCGGCAGGCGACCCACGACGTGGCGCGCCTGCGCCGCGCGATTGTCGCGCATGAACTTCTTCGCTGCATGGATATGCATGCCCATACCGACGAAGAGCAGGTTCTGATCCGCGGCGAACTGCAGCATTTTTGCGAACGGGTCGTTCCTGTTCTGTATGCAGGCGGCGAGGCGCTTCCCGACGCGCTGGATCTCTATCTGATTACCGCGACGCACGAACCGCATCATGTGCCTTACAAGCTGATGAAGCTGCCCGACAGGGCCGAGCGGGATATCATCCTGATGCCGCTGGGTAATTTTCTCGAGGCCATCAAGCATGATATCAAGACGGCAAGGGCGGCGGCGGACTTGTCAGAGGAGGAGCGGGCTGCGGTCATGAGCCCGCAGCGTTTTCGCGAGATCATGCACGGGGCGGTATATATTCCGAAGGCATTGCAGACCATTCAGCGCAAGCATAAGCGAGAGCTTGTCCGCGGCGTTCGGGTCCTGATCGATCCGGACATTCAGCATGCCTTTTCGACCTTCACGGATTCGGGCCTGTGCCTGTCCGGCGATATGCTCAATCCGGCCGAGCGGCGTGCAGCCTGGGCCGTGCGCGATGTGTCCGCTTCCGGCATGCAGATCGAAGGCATGATCGAGCAGCTTCCGGATGTGGTGGTTGGCCAGCTGATCGGCCTGCGCTGGGTTGATCAGCGGCTGGGCGTGAATGTCGGTTTCGTCAAATGGTTCCGGGAGGAGAAACCCGGCGTGCAGCAGATGGGCATCAAGTTTCTGGGGCGCGAGCTGAAGCCGACGCAGGGCTCGGTGCTGCAGTCCCCGGCGCTTCGTTTTCCGACCTCGATGCCGTTTCTTTATCATCCATCCTATCCGAAAGAGGTGCTGGTGCCGCTGTCCGGATTGCAGGCAGCGGACCGGCTGCGTTATCGTTTCGAGGAGGACGACCTGCTTTGTCATGTGACGCTCGTGATCAGCGCGGGGCCCAATTTCAGTTATTGCCGGATCGAGCTCGATGATATGGAGGCGGGTTCCTCCCCGTCGTCGGTGCCGCTGACCATCTGAACAGGCCCTAGAGCGCCAGGGTCAGTCCGTTGATTTTCAGCCATTCGATCGCTTCGCGATAGTCCGGTTCATGGTCGGCCACGCTCCGCCAGAAGGCCTTCGAATGATTGGCATGCAGCAGGTGGCACAGCTCGTGAACGGCGACATAGCGAACGACATGCGCCGGTGCCATGATGATGCGCCAGTTGAAGTAGATGCGTCCGTCGGCGTGACAGCTTCCCCAGCGCGAGCGATAGGATTTGATCCCGATGGACGCGGGGATGACGCCGATGCGTCCGGCCAGTCGGCCGCACAGCTCCGTCAGATAACCGAGGGCGAATGTCCGGTACCAGTCCTCGATCAGTTGCAGGCCCTTCGTTGCGTCATGAACATCAGGCAGCCGGACCTCCAGCCGTTCCCCGGCGCGGCGGATGGCCGGTTCATCCCCGCCGCTGACCAGATGCAGCCGGTGGATGCATCCCAGAATGCGGAATGTCTCGCCGTTTTCGCATGAGCTGGGGCGGTAGGGGCGGCGTACATGGCGGTTATAATGCTGTTTGGCGGCAATCCAGGCCTGTTTTTCGGCCACGAAGTCGGCGATTTGTCTTGCGTTCAGAAAGCTTGGCGCCAGCACCTCGACCCGGTTATCCGGCGCGATTCTGATGCACAGGGTTTTGCGTCCGGGGCGGCGGATAACCGTATAATCAGTCGGCGGCATCGAGCGGCGCATCGATTTCATAATATCTGTCGCAATACTGGCAGGAAATGCGCACCTTGCTCCGTTCGTCGATGAGCGGTCCGAGTTCATCGGCCGGAATCGATGCGAGTAGCTGTCGCATCTGCTTCTCGCTGCAGCCGCAGCGGTAGGCGTAGTGATCAAGGCCTGCCTGCCTGCTCCCCAGCGACTCGAAGCGGACCAGCAGGTCGGCCGGATGTTCGTGCGTCAGCGCCGCGTCGGGGATGGCGGCCAGACACCGGACGGCTTCGAACCAACGCTCCTCGTCGCAGTCGGGCATGGCCTCGATCATGATGGCCAGATCGCCATGCAGAATGATATCGGCACGGGTTTGCACGGACTGGTTCAGATAATGCACCAGATGGTCGGCCAGATAATCAGCCTGCTGCCCGGACACTGACACATAGGGATGCCCGAAGCCAAGATCACGGACCGTCGACAGTTTCAGCGAG
>JAJRVH010000174.1 GCA_021545625.1 Zetaproteobacteria bacterium | reverse complement strand
TTCGGAACCTTTCAGCCGGCGGATGGATGCATCGTCATTGAGGCCGACCACGAGGATGTCTCCGAGCGCCCGTGCCGCTTCCAGATAATGCACATGGCCCGGGTGCAGCAAGTCGAAGCATCCGTTGGTGAAGACGATGCGTTTGCCTTCAGCGCGCCACGCGGCGACCTGGCGGCATGCCTGCGCGAGGCCGGTCAGCATCAGTTGGATTGCATCAGGTCGATGACGGCGGTAACGCCGTCCACGGAGCGTGCCAGGCGGACCGCTTTCCGGCGGTGGCGGGGCTGCCGGACCACGCCCTGCAGGTAGACCTTGCCATCCACGGTTTCAACATGGATGCTGAAGCCGGAAACCTCGCGGTCATCCCACAGCTTGGCCTTGACCCGCGACGTGATCCAGGTATCCGAGAACACGCCGCCCAGTTTCGGTTCGCCGACCCGGAGTTCGGAGCGTACGTCACGCACCCCCCGGATATGGCCGGTAATATAGATGGCCCGTTCGATATGCCGCTGCGTGGGCAGATAACCGGTCAGGATGGCCGTGCCATTGATGACCTCGACGCTGACCCAGCGGGAGGGCATGTCTTTCTCCAGTGCCAGGCGGGTATCGATTTTCGTGGCAATGGCTGCATCGTCCAGATGCTGGATGAGCGGGCGCTCGTCGTGGATTGAGCTGCCGGCCACGGTGGCGCCGCCGACAATGGCCGTGGCGACGCAGCCGGTCAGCCCCAGACTGGCCAGGGCGAGGGTGCAGCGGATTGCGAGGTGCATGACGGACTCCATGGTTTTTCTGTTATCGGATGTTGCGGGCATTTCAGCCGGCATCGTCGCCGATCGATTCCAGCACGGCTGCAAACAGCAGCGGCAGGAAGATTTCGTCGGGGGCACTCAGCCAGTAGCCCCTGCCGTCCGGCTGCGAAAGCCGGGTCACGACGTCGGCGATGGCGCTGGCGCTGGCAGCCGGATCGATGACGGCCGAGGTGATGCCTTCGACCTTTTTGCCGAGATTGCGGGCCGCGTCGAGGGCCTGCAACAGCAGGCGAGGCAGGATGACGCCGGAGGCGACGTTCAGAACCACCCCGTTGTCGGCTTCGGCCAGCATGCCGGCCAGCAGGCGGAAGTCGCGCATGCCGGTGGCGCCGATGGATTCGCCATGCGCCAGCGGATGCAGGTCGAAGGCATCGGCGCCGATGGCCGGGTGCACCGTCAGCGGGATCCCGTAGCGGTAGGCCGTGGCGACCACGGAATGGTCCAGATGTTCGAGTTCCTCATCCTGCAGCTTCTTGCCGACGCTCTGGCCGACGCCCCAGTTTTCCACGGAGCCGAAGTTGATCGCCTCGTTGATCAGCTTGCCCGTTTCCTCGGTCATGCAGAAGGTGCCGTCGCTCAGTTCGCGTTCGCGGGGGCTGACGGTACGGCCGGACAGCGCGATCTCGACATCCTGTTGCAGGGCCGCGCCAGTCAGGGCGATACCGGAGATGATTTTCTGCTCGATCAGGCGACAGATCATCGGTCCCAGGCCGGCATCGAACACATGCCCTCCGCAGGCAAGAATGACCATGTGTCGATGCCTGTGGGCGCGCACGATGGCATCGCGGATATGAAACAGGTCGCCGGCGCAGCCAAGATTGGGCAGGCTGCACAGGAAATCACCGAAGCTTCCGCCGGCCCTGAAGGGGGCCCCGAAATCCTGTCCGTCGCTGTCGACCCTGCGCCTGGCCAGCGGCACGGTTTTCAGGGATGAAAAGGAGAGGGGTCTGATCGTCGTCATGATTGGCCTCCGAACATGGTTTCATCGACCAGCGAACAGAGGATATGCAGGCAGGTGATGTGCATTTCCTGGATGCGTGCCGTCGATGTATGCGGGATATTGAGATGCATGTCCACGCTTGGGCGCGCCCCCAGCGTGCCGCCGTCCTTGCCGGTCAGGGCGATGGTTTTCATGCCGATGTCGCGGGCCGCGTCGGCGGCGGCGCTGACATTTTCCGATGTGCCGCTGGTCGAAATGGCCAGCAGGATATCGCCGGGCCGGCCGAGTGCCTCGACCTGGCGTGAAAACACCTGCGCGAACGAGAAGTCGTTGGCAATGCTGGTGATCACCGAGGCATCGTGGGTCAGCGCGACGGCGGCCATGCCGGGGCGGTTGATTTCAAAGCGATTGACCAGTTCGGCGGCGAAATGCTGGGCATCGGCGGCCGAGCCGCCATTGCCGCATACCAGCACCTTACCATTGTTGTTCAGGCAGGCGACGAGCATATCCGCGGCCTGCGCAAGCTTGTCGGGCAGCGTCTGCAGGCACTGGCGGCGGAGTTCGATGCCTTCCTGCATGGCGGATTGGATAATATTCTGCATGGCTGGAATCCTACTTATCTTATGATGTCTTTCATATGCTCAATATGGGGCGGCAGCCATGCGGTCGCGCCCGGCGTCAGCATGATCAGATCGAAGCGGCATTGCAAATTCGCCGCTTCCGGATGGGCGGCCAGCCAGGCTGCGGCGGCCGATTGCAGGCGGTCGCATTTCCCTTTCGAGACGGCCATCAGCCCCGATTCACGGGTTTGATGCGCCTTGACCTCGACGAAGACGATGAGCTCGCCCCGGCGGGCGATGATATCCAGTTCCCCGCGGGCAAGACGGATGTTGCGGGCAAGAATCCTGTAGCCGCGACGCCGGAGATAGCGGCAGGCCTGTTCCTCTCCGCGGCGTCCGGCCAGGGTATTCATGTCAGGCGTCGATGGACAGGGCGTAGACGCGGGCCTTGCTGATGCCGAGCCGTTTGGCCACGACCCTGGCCCTGGCCGAGGGCGGCAGCTGGCGCATCTCCGCATCGTCGAGAGCCTGCCGAATGTCATCATCGCTGACCTCGCGCGCCTGCTTGCCGGCGCCGCCGATCAGCAGCACGATTTCCCCGCGGGCCGGCGCCTGTTCGAAGCGGCCGAGAAGTTCCGCCGCCGTGCCGCTGATGAACTCCTCGTGCAGCTTGGTCAGTTCGCGCGCCACGCACAGTTGCCGCGTTGCATCCAGCAGGGATGCCAGGTCTTTCAGTGTTGCCGCCAGCCGGCGCGGCGATTCCAGCAGGATCGTGGTTTCGCCGCTGTCGGCGATGCGCGCCAGCTCCTCGCTGCGGGATTTTCCGCCGCGGGGCAGAAAGCCGGCGAAACGGAAGTGGTCGGTGGGCAGGCCCGACGCGCACAGGGCGGCAATCATGCTGCTTGGCCCGGGCACCGGCACGACCGGAACGGAG
>JAJRVH010000173.1 GCA_021545625.1 Zetaproteobacteria bacterium | reverse complement strand
CCGGTCGGCGTATTCGAATTCGACCAGTTCGGCGAAGGCACCAAGGCCATCGCCATGGCCATTGCCGAATCGCCGGCGTTCTCAATCGCCGGCGGCGGCGACACACTGGCCGCTGTCGCCAAGTACGATATCGCCGACAAGGTCTCCTATATCTCCACCGGTGGTGGCGCTTTCCTCGAATTTCTGGAGGGCAAAAAACTGCCGGCCGTGGCCGTGCTTGAGGAGCGTGCAGCTCAGTGACTACGAAGATCCGCAGAACCAAAATCGTCGCGACCATCGGACCCGCATCCGAATCCCCGGAGATGCTGGAGAAAATGATCGCCGCCGGCGTCAATGTCGTACGCCTGAACTTTTCGCACGGCACCCCCGAGGAGCACCGCACGCGGGCCGAGAATGTGCGCGCCGCGGCCAAAAAGAACGGCGTTGTCGTCGGGATTCTGGCCGACATGCAGGGACCGAAGATCCGCTGCGGCAAGTTCATCAACGGCAAGACCGTGCTTGAGCCCGGCCAGCGTTTCATTCTCGATGCCGCGCTCGATCTTGATGCCGGAACCGATGAGCGCGTCGGCCTGACCTACAAGGAACTGGTCGGCGACGTCGAGCCGGGTGCCCGGCTGCTGCTCAACGATGGCCTGATCGTCATGGATGTCGACGAAGTCAGGGGACAGGAGATCCACTGCACCGTCGTCATCGGCGGCGTGCTGTCCAACAACAAGGGCATCAACCGCGCCGGCGGTGGTCTGTCGGCGGCGGCGCTGACCGACAAGGACAAGGAAGACATCAAGACGGCCTGCTCGATCGGCGTGGACTATATTGCCATTTCCTTTCCCCGCCACGGCGCGGACATGGAGTACGCGCGCCGGCTGGTCGAGGCCGAAGGCTCGCGGGCCGGGCTGGTCGCCAAGGTCGAGCGCGCTGAAGCGGTGCAGGACGAAAACCTGAAGTCGATCATGGAAGCCTCCGATGCCGTTATGGTCGCGCGCGGCGACCTGGGCGTGGAAATCGGCGATGCGGCCGTGCCGCCGGTACAGAAGAAAATGCTGCGCATGGCGCCGAAGTACAACTGCCCGGTGATCGTCGCCACCCAGATGATGGAGTCAATGTGCGACAATCCGATCCCGACGCGCGCCGAGGTCAACGACGTAGCCAATGCAGTGCTGGACGGCGCCGATGCCGTCATGCTGTCGGGCGAATCGGCAGCCGGCAAATATCCGGTCGAGGCCGTACAGGCCATGGACCGCACCTGCCGCGAAACCGAAAAGCAGCGTGTGCTGCCGTCCACGCAGACCCGCGACCCCCGCTTCCCGCCCCACTCCATCGACGAGTGCATCGCCCGTCAGGCCATGGAGGTTGCCCGCATGATGGACATCCGCGCCATCATGGCCTTCACGCACAGCGGCAACACGACGCTGTACATGTCCCGGCACCTGGGCGATGTACCGATCTATGCGCTGACCTCGCAGGAAGGCACACTGGGCCGCGTCACGCTGTTCCGCAACGTGATCCCGCTGTGCATGCCGATCAACTACGGGCCACAGGACGCGCCACAGGCCACCAAGGATGTAAAGAAGATGCTGCTGGACCACAATCTGGCGGAAAAAGGCGATCTGATCGTCATGACCTTCGGCACCCCGATGGGTGAATCCGGCGGCACCAATGCGATGAAGATCATCAAGGTTGGCGATGATCTTTAAATTGCTATTACGGCTCTTCATGGCCAAACTGCTGGGCACAAATGCCCTTTTAACATACTAGGAGGATAAAAATGGCTCTTATTTCAATGAGACAACTGCTGGATCACGCAGCCGAAAACAGCTACGGCATGCCGGCATTCAACGTGAACAACATGGAACAGGTGCATGCCATCATGCAGGCTGCCGACGAGACCGATTCGCCGGTCATCATGCAGGGCTCGGCAGGCGCTCGCGGCTACGCCGGCGAGGCCTTCCTGCGTCACCTGATTTCCGCTGCCATCGAGCAGTACCCGCACATCCCGGTCGTCATGCATCAGGATCACGGCTCCGAGCCGGCGGTGTGCCTGCGTTCAATCCAGTCCGGCTTTTCCTCCGTCATGATGGACGGCTCGCTGATGGCCGACGCCAAGACTCCGTCGACCTACGAATACAACGTCGAAGTGACCAGGAAGGTCTGCGAAATGGCTCATGCCGGTGGCGTTTCCGTTGAAGGCGAACTGGGCTGCCTGGGCTCGCTGGAAACCGGCATGATGGGCGAGGAAGATGGCCACGGTGCCGAAGGCAAGCTGGATATGGATCAGCTGCTGACCGATCCGGACGAGGCCAAGGACTTCGTCGAACAGACCGGCGTGGACGCGCTGGCCATCGCCATCGGCACCAGCCACGGCGCCTACAAGTTCACCAAACCGCCGACGGGCGCGGTGCTGCGTATCGACCGTATCAAGGAAATCCACGAGAAGCTGCCGAACACGCATCTGGTCATGCACGGCTCCTCCTCGGTGCCGCAGGAATGGCTGAAAACCATCAACGAGTACGGCGGTGATATGGGCGAGACCTATGGCGTTCCGGTTGAGGAAATCGTCGAGGGCATCAAGAACGGCGTACGCAAGGTCAACATCGACACCGATCTGCGTATGGCCTCGACCGGTGCCGTGCGCAAATTCCTGGCCGAAAATCCGTCCAACTTCGACCCCCGCAAGTTCCTGAAGGCTTCGACCCAGGCCATGAAGGAGATCTGCGTGGCTCGTTACGAAGCCTTCGGTTCGGCCGGTAACGCTTCGAAGATCAAGCCGAAGCGTCTGGAGGAAATGGTCGGCTTCTACAGCTGATCGCTATTTCCACGCTGATTGAAAAGGCGGGCTCTCTGAGCCCGCCTTTTTCATTTCAGGACATGCTTCGGGCCACAGCCGCCGCCTTCTGCCTGCCGATCACCAGCAAATCCCAGACCAGAAGCACAATGCCAACTGCTGTCACCAGCCCGAATACCATGCGCCACTGCATTCCCTGTACGAACCAGGGATGAATCTGGGCAGCGAAATAGCCCATCCATGTCGAACCTCCGACCGCGCGCTCGATGAACGACTGTTCGTAGCCGGAAATCAATAGCGCCACCGTCATG
>JAJRVH010000172.1 GCA_021545625.1 Zetaproteobacteria bacterium | reverse complement strand
GCTGGTCATGGTGGATGATGCGAGTCTGGAGCGTTTCGGTCGCTGGCCATGGTCGCGCACGACCATGGCGCGCCTGATCCGGATGCTGGGCGAGAGATACGGTGCCCGGGTGATTGTGACCGATCTTGTATTCAGCGAACCGGAGAGCGCGGCGCTGCAGCAGCTGGTGACGTGGATGAGAAAGCGCGGTCATCCGTTGTCCGATGAACTGGCAAGGGAGATTCAGGCCGATGATGCGGATCACATGCTGGCCCGGGCGATCCGGCAGTCGCCGGCCAGGGTGGTGCAGGGGTTTTATTATTACAGCAGCGCTGCCGCCGCAGCGCACGGGCCGGCAGGCAATGCCGACCCTGTGAGGGGGAATCTTTTCGATCATCTCGTGGATCGTTCCGGGGGCGCGAATGCGACGGTCCGGGCTGTCGATCTGAATACCAATATTCCGGTGCTGGCGAAGGCCTCGGATGCAGCCGGCTTTCTGAATTTTATTCCCGATGTGGATGGCGCAATCCGTTTTTCACCGTTGCTGGTTCGTTATGACGGTTTCTATTTTCCGAGCCTTGCTTTGGCTGCGGCCAGGGCATGGAATGACGGGGCGGCGCTGACTGCGCGGATCGATCCCGACGCCGTGGAGGTTGCCCTGGGTGAGCGTCAGTATGAGCTGACGGCGCAGGGGATGGCATGGATTAACTATTACGGTCCGGCCGGCACGATGGCCGGCGTCAGCGCCGCAGACGTGCTGACGGGGCGCGCAGATATGTCCCTGCTGAAGGATCGTCTGGTCCTGCTTGGCGTCAGCGCGGCCGGTATCGAGGACGTGCGGACCACGCCGGTGGATGTGCTGATGCCCGGCGCGGAGATTCATGCCACGCTGATCGACAACCTGCTCAATGGCGATTTTTTGAAGCGCCCGGATGCCATTTATCTGTTGGAGATTACGTTGATGCTTGGCATCGGCCTGTTATACGGGATGCTGTTCGGACGGGTGGTTCAGCGCACGCACGGCGTGTTCTCCCTGCTGCTGTTGCTGGGAATCGCGCTGGTTGCGCATCTGTTGTTCCGGCAGGGCATCTGGATGCATATCGTTACCATCGAACTGCAGCTGGCCCTGACCATGATGATTCTGTTCGCGTTGCATTACGGAAGGGAGTTGTTGCGCAGACAGCGTATGCGGCATGCGTTTGCGAGTTTCGTCGACCCGGCCGTGGTTGATGAGGTAGTCGGGCGGGAGGAGGAGGTGGGCCTGTCCGGCGATGAGCGGGAAATCAGCGTCATGTTCGTCGATGTGGCGGGCTTCACCTCATTGTCCGAACGTCTTAGTCCGACGCAGGTCGTTCACCATATCAACGGCTTTTTCGATGCCGCCATGCCTATCGTGTTTGCCAATGGCGGTTGCGTTGATCGTCTGACCGGCGATGGGCTGATTGCGCTGTTCGGCGCCCCGATTGCTGACGATGCGCATGCCGTGCATGCCTGTCGTGCAGCACTGGATCTTGAGCGGGCGCTGGAGCCGCTACGACCGGCCTTTGAGGTGCTGAAGCACCCGTTGCATGTGAGGATCGGCATTAACAGCGGACGCATGGTCGTCGGCAACATGGGATCGAGCCAGCGGCTGCAGTACACATTCATGGGCGATGCTGGCAATACGGCCGCCAGGCTCGAATCGCTGAACAAGCAGTATGGCTCGACCCGTATGATCGGAGAGGCGACGCTGGCAGGCCTGAATGGCGAATTTGTCTGTCGCGAGCTGGACCGGGTGGTGCTGGTCGGCAAGACAGAGGCCGTCAGCGTTTACGAACTGCTGGGCGAAGCCCGGAACGAAGCGCGCTGGCGACCGCTGATTGATGCCTACGCCCGTGCGCTCGAACTGTATCGTCGGGGGAAATTTGCCGAGGCTGCCGCGGCATTCGAACAGTCATGGCGGCAATTTGCGGATGCTCCGTCGCGGCAGATGTGGCAGCGTTGCGTTGCCCTGGAGCGGCGACCCCCGGAGAACTGGCAGGGCATCTGGCGGGCTGTTGCAAAGTGATTTTTTCGGCGGCGAAAAAAGTCACCGCCTTCTGATGGCAATACGAGGTAGAAATTCGCAATGATCAGGCATTTGACGATTTCGTGTTTGTTGGCGATGCTGACGGCGGCAACGACTTGTGTCGCGGCCGATGCCTGGCAGATTGTGATAAGTGACCCGTATGCCGCGACGCGACAGGACGAAAATGCCGTGCCGCAGAAAGCAGAGGAAGAACGGCGGCAGGAAAGCGTTTTGCTCGACAATGAAAAAGCCCGTGCCCTGCTCGATTATCGTTTATATGAAAAGGTGGAAGCCGGCATGCGTTTGCGCTTGCAGCGGGATGCCTACGACGGAGCCGCCTGGCGCCTGCTGGCCGAGGCGCTTGATGGTCAGGGCAGGGCGGAGGAAGCGAGGCGGGCGCGTATGCGGGCCCTGCGTTACGGCAGCGGCGAACGCCACTGGCATATCTCCCTGAAGCTCGGAGCATGGGTGGACAGCAATGTCGTGATTGCTCCGGATGCCGTACATCTGGCCGCCCGGGATCAGGGCGATATTGGCGCCGGAGTGTCGTTGAGCGCTTATGGAAGCGTGCTCGAAACATCCTGGGGGCACGGCGCATGGCAGCTGGGCTGGCAGGATATGCTTTATCAGGATTTCAACAATTTTGCGCTGCGCAGATTACAGGCGTCGTTTGCCATGCATGCGGACTGGCGCGATGACGGTGATATCCGGCTGGGCATGCGGGGAGAACAGGCCGGACTGGGCGGAAGCAGCTTCTATGCCGGCTGGGCGGCAACCGCCGGTATCGGCGGACAGGTCGGGAAGGCGGTGAATTTTGCGGTCGATGGCGCTTACGGACGACGGAATTTTGCTTCGGGGTTCAGTGATTTTTCATCCTGGCGATGGCAAGTTCATCATCGGCTGGACTGGCGCGTGGATACCGCGACGGCAGGCCTGCTTCTGGGCGTTGGCCGCGAGCAGACCCGGCTTGGATTTGAGGCATATCGTCAGCTCGAGGGAGCATTGCATGCGGGCTGGCGCATCCGGAACGGAAGCGACGGCGCATGGTGGTTGCGCGCCGGTGTGAGCCTGATGCAACGCAGCTACGGGCAGACCGATACGCGTCTGTTTCTGAAACAGCCCATCAGGCGCAAGGACAACGAACTGAAGCTGAGCGGAGCTTTGACCTGGCAGCGTTCCTCGACGCTTTGGGGCGCGGATGTGCCCGAGACATGGCAACTGCTGGGTGGCTGGATGCGCAATGCCTCGAACATGGACGCGAGCGCGGTCGTGGATCCCGCCCGTTCCCGGGACTGGCGTCGCTGGTGGAGCGAGGTATCGGTCCAGTGGGACTACTGATGTCCTGGGTCGCGTTACTGTTTATCGGTCTCGGTTTGCCGGCGGCCGAAGCGCAGGACGTGTTCGTGGCCAAGGTGGAATATATCAGCGGAGAGGTGTTCGTCGGTCGGGACGGCAGCTGGCGATCTGCCGAAGCCGGCATGCGGCTCGTGGAGGGGCAACATGTCAGAACCGGTCCGTCTTCGCGGGTGAGACTGCGCTTTATCGACGGGTCGAGCATGCAGATGGGGCAGCACGCCCGGGCCGTGGTCGAACGTTACCGAACGGATGCCGGCCTCGGTTTGGTGGATGCGTTGCTTGAACTGGTACGAGGGCGGGCGCGTTTCATCGTTCGCAAACTCCGGCGAGCGGATGCGAATTACCGTGTGCGCATGCGCACCGTGCTTATCGGCGTGCGCGGCACGGATATTCTGGCTCAGGCGGATGCGGGCGTCGAACATGTGGCACTGGTCGAGGGACGGGTGGCGTTGACGTCGCCGTCGGGCGGAGATGGATTGATGCTTGAAAGAGGGGGCTATGCGCGGTTCGCTGGCCGCTGGCCGGTGCATGGGAGGGCGATTCCCGATACATGGCTGAACGATTTTATCCTGGATGTCGGACTCAGTAGCGAGGGAACGCGCAGGAAGAAAAGCGGCGGCAGCGATGATGCGCCACCGCATGCCGTGATGCAGCAGAAAATGATAAACAGCCTCGGTTCACCGAGCGTGCTACCGCGCTGATGCGCTGTTTTCTGAACTCCCTGATTGCGACCTGCGCGCTACTGGTGCTTGCCGCCTGTTCGCAGGCCGGCAACCCGACCCAGTCCGGAGCGGCTCTTGCCGGTGCTGGCGGCGGCAATGGTTCCACATCTACGTTGGCGACGGTGCTGATCTCTTCCGGCAGCACGCTGGCGCAACGCTTTCCCACCATGGCCCGTTTGCAGCTATCCGTGACCGGACCGGTCGGCAGCAGCGGCGTGCCGAGACAGCTGAATCTTCCGATCGGCGGCCAGTCCGTGCCGCTGCTGTTGCCTTTCGGCGTGCCGCTGGTTTTCACCTTCGATCTGTTCGATGCCGCAGGCATTTATCTGGCCAGCGGCACTACGACGCAAACGCTGCTGGCCGATGGCGGGCTTGTGATTCCTGTCAATGTCAGGGCAGTGGCCCCCGGTGTTTCCTATGTGGACCCGCTGACCGGCCTTGCCGGAAGCGGTCCGGTGTTGTCGTTGACCGTCAGCGTGAGCACCGGCGCCAGTCAGCAGCCGGTGGCCGGGGCCGTGGTTTCGCTGGGAGCCAGTGGAGCGGTAACCGCCGTGACCGATGCATCCGGCATTGCCAGCTTTAACAGCGTGCCCTTGCCGCAGGATGTGCATGTCTTTGCCAATGGGGATGCTGTGTCGGTGCTGGGGTTTCAGGGAACGGCGCTGGCCGTGCCGATGCCGGAGCGTACGCCGCAGCCGGCGACGATCAGTATTAATCCGCCGGCCGGTCCGACACTGGCGGCAGGAGAGTTGCTTGACGTCTATCTGAGCGACGGCATGACGGTGCAGGGGATCGGCGGAATGATCGGGGATAGCGCAGCGGTGCGCAGTCATCGGGCGCTGATGCCGATGCGCGGACCGGTTGGCATCAGCGCGATCGTCGAGAATCCCCTGGATATCAGCCCGCGTCCCGACCTGGGATTTCTTGCCGCATCGGTGCCGGCCGGACACCATATCCTTGCACCGGTGAATGCCGCGATTGCCGATCCGGCCGTGCAGCCGCGATTAACGCCGCTGTTGCTGACTCTTTCCGTGCCCCCGGTCAGCGGATTGTTGCCGCTGGCCCATGTCCGGGCGGATGTGTTCGCCGTCGGGGCGGGCGGGTGGTACCAGCTCGTATCGCACAAGGACAATCAGCTGTTGCCGCCGAACCGTCGCGATATATCGATCTGGCCGGTGGCGGCGAACAGTTTCATGCTGCATGCCCTGGCCAGCGATACCTATGCCGAAAGCGAGGTCTGGCAACGGGCACCTCTGGCATCCGCGTTGTCAGCCCCCGCCGCCTGGCCGCCGGTGCCGGCTGTGACGGCGGCATCCGCCGTTTCGCTGGCATGGGCTGACAGCGCGCCGCATGCGTGGGACGGGTATGTGGCGGAGCTGCAGCAGGGAGCGCATCTCTGGCGCTTGTTTTCATTTCAGCCCGGTCTTGCGCTATCGCTGCCGAGCGTACCGCCGGCTGCCGTGTCACCGCTGCTGGCCGGATTTGCGACGGATGCCTTGGTACGGGAATACCGGCTCGATCCCGCGGCGGGTTTTTCTTCCATGAGTCCGGATCTCTGGTATTTGCCGCGCATGCTCAGCGAGCGGGCGAGTTCAGCGTCGCTGACGTTCATTCCCTGATGGCCGGTTTGTCCGGGCGCCTGAGCGTGCGCGATCACGACCGCGATGCGGCGGGCATGACCTATGTCTATCCGGTGGTCTCCCGACGGTCCGGCGGCGTGTCGGTCGGCATTAACCTGAATCCGAACCATGCCTGTAACTGGCATTGTGCCTATTGTCAGGTGCCGGAACTGGTGCGCGGGAGCGCACCGTCGATTGACCTGGCGCTGCTGGAGCGGGAACTGAAGCATATGATCGGCGAGATCCTGCATGGAGATTTTATGCGGCGACATGTGCCGGAGGATTGTCGTACCTTTTGCGATATCGCCATCTCGGGCAATGGCGAGCCGACCAGCTGTCGCGCGTTTGACGCTGTGGTGCAGGCAGTCGCCGAACAGATGCGCTTGTTTGATCTGGCGTTGCCGTTGCGCCTGATCACCAACGGATCCTATATGGCCAGAGCGGATGTGCAGCAGGGCCTGAAGCGGCTGGCCCGCTGTTATGGCGAGGTCTGGATCAAGGTCGATGCGGTGACGGATGAGGCCATTCGCCGGATCAACGGCGTGTCGTTGGATGCCCGGCGCCTGCACGATCAGGTCAGAACCTGCGCAGGCCTGTGTCCGAGCTGGATTCAGAGCTGCATGATGGCCTGGGACGGAGAGCCGCCTTCCGATGGGGAGGTTGCCGCCTATCTGGACTTCCTCAAATGTTTGAAAGATGAACAGGTGCCGTTGCGCGGGGTGTTGCTGTACGGCCTGGCCCGTCCCTCCCTGCAGGCCGAAGCGGCCCATCTTTCGGCCCTGCCCGAGACATGGATGCGCCGGATGGCGGTTGCAATCGAGGCTTCCGGCTGGCCCGTTCGTCTCTTCCTGTAGTGGCAGGCCGTACCTTCCATTGCCGGTGCGACTACCACATCGGT
>JAJRVH010000171.1 GCA_021545625.1 Zetaproteobacteria bacterium | reverse complement strand
CAGACTCAGTATCAGAAAGCAGCATGACGACTCAAACAAAAATGCCTCCGATGAAACCGGGGCGATTCACCCCCCCACCAGGTTATTGATGGAGGGACGATCATTGAGGTTGGCATGAGGGCGATTGCAGTGATAACTGCGGCAGCTCCTGACTTCCGAAGCAGCGGGAAAGGAAGCTCAACCTAGTGGGCCAGATGCGTCAAAGATACGGCGACCATCGATTCCGGATCAGGATGCACATCTCTTGGCGCAACCATCATATACACACCGCACACACACCGAACACACACCGAACACACACCGAAATCAAAGAAAAGAAAGGGTGAGCTTCCGCCCACCCTCTGTAAGTTGTTGATTTTACTTGATTTGTTTGGTGGCGCTTCAGGGACTCGAACCCCGGACACGCGGATTATGATTCCGCTGCTCTAACCAGCTGAGCTAAAGCGCCTTGGAGGCCGGCATTTTAGGACTCGCTTGCGCCTCGTCAATGGCGAATTTTCACCTGCGTCTACCACGCATCGCATTCACGCGCAGGCTTTGCTATCGTTCGCCGGACGCATCGCGATCGTGCGATGCCGCGACCACACAAGGGGATTCCAGCTTGAGCAACTCGGACAACAACCAGAACAGCAGCGACAAGCCGATGCGGATACTCTCGGGCATGCGTCCGACCGGCCGCCTGCATCTCGGCCATTACAAGGGTGTGCTTGAGAACTGGCTGAAGCTGCAGGAAAACAATCACTGCTTCTTCTTCGCTGCCGACTGGCATGCGCTGACCACCGATTACGCCAACCCGTCCATCGTCAAGGACACGATCTGGGACATGCTGATCGACTGGCTGGCCGTCGGCATCGATCCGGAAAAGGCGGTCGTGTTCATCCAGTCCGGGGTACCGGAACATGCCGAACTACATCTGCTGTTCTCGTTCATGACGCCGCTCTCATGGCTGGAGCGCGTGCCGACCTACAAGGATCAGATCGAGCAGCTGCGCGAAAAGGATCTCGGCACCTACGGCTTTCTCGGCTATCCGCTGCTGCAGGCAGCCGATATCCTGATCTATCAGGCCGACGGCGTGCCGGTCGGCGAGGACCAGGTGCCGCATGTCGAACTGACCCGCGAGGTCGCGAGGCGCTTCAATCATCTGTACCGCCAGGGCATCCCGCCACTGTTTCCGGAACCGAAATCGCTGCTGATGCCGGCCGCCAAGCTGCCCGGACTGGACGGCCGCAAGATGAGCAAGTCCTACGGCAACACGATCGAACTCGGCGAGGAATGGAAGGTCACCGAGAAAAAGGTCAAGACGATGCCGACCGATCCGGCGCGCGTGCGTCGCGACGATCCGGGCACACCGGAGAAATGCCCTGTCTGGGACTTTCACAAGGTCTATTCGACGGAGGAGGAACGCGCCTGGGTGCGGGAAGGCTGCACGACAGCCTCGATCGGCTGCATCGACTGCAAGATGTGCATGCTCAGGCACCTGGAAGAGGAACTGCAGCCGATCCGCGAACGCCGCGCCGACATCGCCTCCCGTCCCGACGATCTGCGCGACATCGTCCGGCACGGCAATGAAAAGGCCCGCCGCCAGGCATCTCGCACGATGGAAAAGGTGCGTCGCACGCTGAAGATGGGCTATCGCGTATGAATCAGGCCATCGAGGCAGTCCGGGACGAATCGCGGGACGAAAGCCACCTGCCGCCGGTCCGGCTGGACAGCTTCGAAGGGCCGCTCGACGTATTGCTGCACCTGATCCGCAGCCAGAAACTCGAAATCTTCGATATCCCGATCGCGCTGATCACCCGCCAGTACATGGACATCCTCGAAGCCCAGCGCGAACTGAATCTCGAAATCGCCGGCGACTATCTGGTCATGGCCAGCACGCTGATGCAGCTGAAATCGCGCATGCTGCTGCCGCGCCCCGAAACGGACGAGGAAGGCAACGAGATCGATCCGCGCGCCGAACTGGCGGCCCAGCTGATCGCCTATGAACAGTACCGGATGCTGGCCGAGGAACTGAACGAACGTCCGCGCGTCGGGCGCGATGTGTTCGTCCGCCCGATTTTTCCCGAAGCCGACGAAGTCGAGCGGCCGCTTCCGAAAGCCGATCTCGATGCACTGCTGGTCGCCTTCCGGCATGTGCTGAAGCGCGTCGGCGGCGAGGTGCGTCATCATATCTTCACCGACACGATGAGCGTGCGCGAGCAGATGGGCGTCATCCTTGAGAAGTTGTCCGGCGGCGGCATGCAGCTCGACGAACTGCTGCGCGACCAGCCCGGCCGCGAGGCGCTGGTCATCACCGTGCTGGCCATTCTGGAACTGTGGCGGCAGCAAAGCCTGACCGTCGTGCAGAGCGAATGCTACGGCGCCATCATGCTGCTGCCGGCCGACAGGCAGGAGGCGGCATGAGCCGGCACTCCATCGCCGCGCTCATGCCGCAGATCGAGGCGCTGCTGCTGGCCAGCGATGAGCCGCTGAGCATGCAGCGGCTGCGCACCCTGCTGGGCGAAGACATTGCGAGCAGCGACATCCGGGCCGCCGTCGGCGAACTGGAGGGTCATTACCGGCAACGCGGCATCCGCGTCGAGACCATCGCCGGCGGTTGGCAGTTCAGAACCGCGCCCGAGCAGGCAGACATCGTGCAACGGCTCTGGCAGGTCAAGCCGCCGCGCCTGTCCCGCTCTGCGCTGGAAACGCTGGCTATCATCGCCTACCGGCAGCCGACGACGCGCGCCGAAATCGAGGCCCTGCGCGGCGTGAAGGTATCGAGCCATATCATTGCCGCGCTGCAGGAGCGGGGCTGGATCAAGGTGCTCGGCCGCAAGGAAGTACCCGGCCGGCCGCATCTGTATGGCACGGGCAGACAGTTCCTGATCGACTTCGGCCTGAATTCGCTCAAGGATCTGCCGGACTCCGCGCAACTGCTCGACGAGGATGAAATCCGCCAGTTCGTCGCCGACAACGAAGGCGCGGAAGCGGACAATGACGACAGGGACAACAAGGGCCATAGCGATGACCAAGCGACAGAAACCCCAATCCGGACGCAGGACGCCCCGGCGCAAACCGGCGACTGAAACAGCTGCCGGCGAACGCATCAACCGATATCTGGCCCGCTGCGGCCTTTGTTCGCGTCGCGAGGCGGACCGGTGGATTGAAGCCGGACGCGTTGCAATCAACGGCCAGACGATCACACAGCCCGGCTCGCTGGTTGCGACCGGCGACCTCGTCAGCGTCGATGGCAAACCGGTGGC
Organism: Zetaproteobacteria bacterium; assembly: GCA_021545625.1. Lineage (GTDB taxonomy): Bacteria > Pseudomonadota > Zetaproteobacteria > Mariprofundales > Mariprofundaceae > JAJRVH01. The sequence continues at coordinate 8,052 of JAJRVH010000171.1, read as the reverse complement.
ACCGCAGACTTCGCATACCTATATCCTCTACAACAAGCCGGCCGGCCAGCTCTGTTCGCGCCGCGATGCCGGGGGGCGGCCGCTGATCTACGATTTTCTCGACGTGGCCCCCAATGTGCAGTCCGTCGGACGTCTCGATATGAATACCGAGGGGCTGTTGCTGCTGACCAGTGATGGCGATCTGGCCCGCGCGCTGACCCGCCCGTCCGCATCGCTGCCACGCGAATACCGCGTGCGCGTTGCGGGTCAGGTGTCGCTGGAAACGCTGCAGAAGCTCAGAAACGGCGGCCTCGACATCGGCGACGGCGAAAAAAGCGATGCCTGGGAGGTGAGCGTGGACTCGGAAACGCGCGGCCATACCTGGCTGACCATCGTCATCCGCCGCGGACGCAATCGCGAGGTGCGGCGCACGCTGGAAGCCGTCGGCCATCCGGTACGGCGGCTGCTACGCACCGCCTTCGGCCCGCTGCGCCTGGACGAGGAGATGCCGCGCGGGGCATGGCGCCCGCTCAGGGCGAACGAAATCAGGCGACTGCGCCGGCAGTATCTGGACGGCAGGGACTGAGCGCCCTTGTCCGACGGCCCGGTTCCGAAGATCTATCAGACCCTGTATGCGGCCTACGGCCCCCAGCACTGGTGGCCGGGGGAATCGCCGCTTGAGGTCGCCGTCGGCGCCCTCTTAACCCAGAACACGAACTGGACGAATGTCGAAAAGGCGATCGCCAACCTGAAAGCGGCCGACATGCTCGATGCCGGCAGGATCATCGCCTGCGAGCGGCACAGGCTCGAAACGCTGATCCGGCCATCCGGCTTCTTTCGCCAGAAAGCCGGACGCCTGCAGCGGCTGTGCCGCTTCTGGCTGGAGCGCGATGCTCCGGGCGGCCTGCGGCGCATGCCGACCAGCCGCCTGAGGCAGGATCTGCTGGCACTTCACGGCATCGGGCCGGAAACGGCCGACTCGATCCTGCTCTATGCGCTGGAGCGGCCGGTGTTCGTGATCGATGCCTACACGCGACGCATCTTCGCGCGCCTGGGGCTGACGAAGCCCGGCGCAGACTATCAGGCGCTGCAGGACTACCTGAGCAGCCGCCTGCCCGCCGACACCCGGCTGTTCAACGAATTCCATGCGCTGCTCGTCACCCACGCCAAACGCCACTGCCGCAGCAGACCGCGCTGCCAGGGCTGCCCGCTGGCTCCCGCCTGCCGCCATGACGGGGAACGGCAAGGCGGCTTGGAGGCGCGAGCGCTTTCCGGTTAGCCTGTTGGCATGTGGTGCGAACCGCCGGTTGATCTTTCCACCCTGCCCCGCGAGCCGGGCGTCTATCGCATGCTCGACGGCAGGCGCAAGGTGCTGTACGTCGGCAAGGCGCGCAACCTCAGAAAACGGGTATCGAGTTATTTTCAGCGCCGTCCCGAATCGCCGCGCACGCAGGCCATGGTACAGCAGATCCGCGACCTGAACTTCAGCGTCACGGCCTCGGAAGCCGAAGCGCTGGTGCTCGAACACAACCTGATCAAGCAGCTCAAGCCGCGTTACAACGTATTGATGAAGGATTCCAAATCCTATCCCTATATCCTGCTGACCGACGAGCCCTACCCGAAGCTGCAGCTCTACCGCGGCCGGCGCGACCGGCCCGGCGAATATTTCGGCCCCTTTCCGAACGCCGGCGCAGTGCATGCGACGCTGCACACGATGCAGTCCATCTTCCAGCTGCGCGATTGCGAGGACGCGGTGTTCCGCAACCGCTCGCGCCCCTGCATGCAGCACCAGATCGGCCGCTGCTCCGCCCCCTGCTGCGACATCGTCAGCCGGGCCGAATACCGGCGGCAGGTGCTCGACGCCCGCGCATTCCTGAAGGGCAAGAACACGGAGCTGATCCGCCAGTGGGAAGAGAACATGCAACAGGCCGCCGCAGCCATGCAGTTCGAACGGGCCGCGCTGCTGCGCGACCGCATCCGGGCCCTGCGCGCGATCCTGGCCGGCTCCGAAGGCGAGGCCTTGCCCGATTCGGCCGATGCCATCGCGCTGGTACGCCATCCGTCCGGGGTCATGGCCAGCATCGGCGTGCGTCGCGCCGGCCGCGATCTGGGCACCCACAGCATCCGCATCGAACAGGCCAGCGATGCCGGCGATATGGAGATCCTGCAATCCTTTATCATCGAGCGCTACCGGCGCGAGGAACCGCCGGCGGAAATCCTGATCGACACGTCGTCCGGCAACCTCGGGGAGCTGACACGACTGCTGAAGCTGCTGCTGCCGGACGCCAGGACATCGTTCCGACACCCGAAGCGCGGTGCCCGCGCCCGCTGGTTGCGGCAGGTGGCCCGAAGCGGCGAACAGATGCTGGCCAGCCGCAAGCGCAGCGACCAGAAGCCCGCCTTTGAAGCGCTGGCCGAACTGTTCGGAATGAACGAAACGCCGCAGCGGATCGCCGCCGTCGATAACGCCCATAGCGGCGGCCAGCAGACCGTGGCCGCCATCACCTATGCGGACTGGAACGGCCCGGACAAGGACCACTACCGTCGCTACAGGCTCGACCAGGTGCCGGCCGGCGACGACTACGCGGCCATGCAGCAGGTGCTGTCGCGCTTCTTTCAGGCCATCGCCGAAAACAGGCTGCCCCGCCCCGACCTGATGCTGATCGACGGCGGCAGGGGCCAGCTGGCCATCGCCAGAACATGCGCGCAGCAGGCCGGACTACCGGAGCTTTTGCTTGTCGGCGTGGCCAAGGGAAACAGCCGCAAGCTCGGCGACGAAACCCTGTGGCCCTCATGGCGGGACGGTTCTCCACTGCAGCCGGGACGCCATTCGCCGGCGCTGCTGCTGATCGCCCGGGTGCGCGACGAAGCGCACCGCTTCGCGGGGCAATACATGCGCAAACGCAAAAAGAAGAGCATGTTCACCTCGCAACTGGAAGGCATCCCCGGTATCGGTCCGTCCAGGCGCACGGCGCTGCTGAAACATTTCGGCGGCATCGAAGGCGTCAAAAAGGCCAGCCGCGAGCAGCTGGCCGCCGTGCCCGGCATTTCAACGACCTGTGCCGAAAAGATTTTCGAGGCCCTGCATCGCTGACGCGGCCCGCTCAATCCAGCCGGCATGCCTCCAGTTGCAGCTCCCCGCCCCACAGCCGCCGCATCACCGGCAGCACGCGTTCCGGCTCGCCCGTCGTCAGAAAGCGAATCCTGCCTTCCCCTGCGCCACGCTGCAGACCATGCAGACCGAGCTGGCGCTCCAGTTCGCGCGCAATCGCCCCGCCAGTATCGACGATGCGGACATCGTCGCCGACGATACCGCGTATCAGCGGCGCCACATAGGGGTAATGCGTGCAGCCCAGCACAATGGTATCCGCGCCACGATCCAGCAGCGGCTTCAGATAATGGCGCAACAGGGAACGGGTACGCTCCGACGCCAGATCGCCCGCCTCGATACGCTCGACCAGCCCCGGGCACGGCTGCACGACCAGCTCCGCGTGAGCGGTAAAGCGCTGCATCAGGCGCGCGAAACGCTCGCTGCTGATCGTGCCGCTGGTCGCCAGCACCCCCACGACGCCGGCGACGGAGCCATGCACGGCCGGTTTGATGGCCGGCTCCATACCGATCACCGGCACGTCGCAATGCTGCCGCAGACACTGCACCGCCGCCGCCGTCGCGGTATTGCAGGCCACGACCAGCGCCTTCGCTCCCCGTGCCAGCAGAACTTCGGCCACGCGAAGACTGCGCTCCCGAACCTCTTCCAGGGAGCGGTTGCCGTAGGGCATGCAGGCCGTATCGGCGAGATAGCACAAGGCTTCGCGCGGCAGGCGGTCACGGATATGCGCCAGCACGGAAAGGCCGCCCACGCCGGAATCGAATACGCCGATACAGTTTTGTCGCATACGACGAACCCTAGCCTTCCGGACGCCGGCCGCGAAGCGCTGTGCGCATCGCGCACCCTGCTGTTATAGTTGCCGACCATGAGCAGCAAGCCTATTTACCGCATCACATTCGTGAACCGGGACAAGATCTACGAGATCTATGCCCACAGCGTCGGCGCCTCGGGCATTCCCGGCTTTGTCGAGATTGCCGAGCTGAGTTTCGGAGAAAGATCAGCCATTGTGCTGGACCCCGGCGAGGAAGGCCTGAAAAACGAATTTTCCGGCGTCAGGCGCAGCCATGTCCCGATGCACCATATCATTCGCATCGACGAGGTCGAAAAACGCGGCACCGCCCGCGTCAGCGAGGCGGAGGGAAATATCGCGCCCTTTCCGGGGACTGCGCTGCCCGGCCGCAACACACCTTCCTGATGCGGACGCTTGCCGCCCTGCTTCTGCTGCCGTGGCTCATGCAACCGGCACAGGCGGAAACCATCGATATTACCGACTTCGATCACGGCCTGGCAGGCTGGGAAGCAAAATCCTTCCAGGGCACGACCCGTTACCGTCTGGTCCGGGACGGCGACACGCCATGCATCCGCGCCGAGGCCGATGCATCGGCCTCGGGCCTGTTTCGCAGGCTGAAAATCGACCTTGAACAAACGCCGTGGCTCGAATGGAGCTGGAAAATCGACCGCCTGCCGGACAATCACAAGGAACGCGAAAAGACGGGCGACGACTTTGTGGCCCGCATTTATCTGATCGTCTCCGGCGGACTTCTCTTCTGGAACACCAGGGCGCTCAACTATGTCTGGGCCAGCCACGAGCCAGCCGGTGCTGCATGGGACAATCCCTATACGGACCATTCGGCCATGCTGGCCGTTGAGTCGGGCGCCGACCATGCCGGCCGCTGGCGAAGCTATCGTCGCAATGTCAGGAAAGACCTGCAACGCCTTTTCGGTCAGGACATCCGTCATATCGACGCCGTCGCCATCATGACCGATACCGACAACACCGGTCTGCGAGCCGGCGCATGCTACGGCGGCATCCGTTTCACGGACGGATAAGGGCCCTGCTGAAAAGCGGTCGCACTCGCCAGCAATCTGGGCTAAGCTAGCCCATATCCATCTCGGGAGGGTCACACATGGCGGATAAGGAAACGGACGAGGAGCTGGCGCGCAAAAAGAAGGCCGAGGCCGAGATTTTCGCAAAAACCATGGGCTTCACCCATACGCCGTCGCCCGAGGAACTGGAACGAACCGTCGTTCTGAATCCGTCCCGCCCGGCGCCTGATAAAACGCCTGACGCCACGACGGAGGAATCGCCGGACTTCGAATCCACGGTACGCTTCAGCAATTTCGACGCGCTGGTCGAAAGTACAATCTCCACCGACAGCGAACAGACCACCGGGGGAAAGCCCCCCGTGGAAGAACGGCCTTCCCCGTCAGCTGTCGATGCCGTCAGTGAAAAACCGGTCCCCGAAGCCCCACCGAAACAGACCGCACCGATCCCGCCAGCCAGCAAGGAACTGGATCTGAACGACGACGAACTTGAACTGCCCGCATCGGATACGACCTTTACTCCGGAAATACCGCCCGCCGCACCGGCCGGCGGGGAGGACAGGGACCCTGAATTCGATCTGGATTTTGCCGATGCGGCTCTCGACAGTGCGCCGCCGTCCGTCGGCGAGACGGACGGCGAAACGGGCTTCGACTCCGATGCCGCCCTCGATGAACTCGACGAATTGCTGAAAATGGATATTCCCGATGCCGGAACGGAAACATCCGCTGAAACTCCTGCACGCGCTGCGGACGATGACCTTTCCCTCCCAGAACAGGAGAATGAAATTCCGGCCATGGAAACCGTACAACTGGGCGCCGATGACATGGTGACGGAGGAAGCGCCTGCGCAGGACGATCAGCACGAGCGGGACGACGAATTCCTGTTCGATGTCCCGCCGGCGGATGACGTGGAAGACAAAAACGCGAAGCCTGACTCGCTGACCGAAATGATGGACAACCGGCCCGTCGCGGAGGAAGAAACCGAGAGCTTCGCCACATTCACCGCTCCCGTCGATACGGACAAGGCAGCCAGTATACCGCCGGAGGAAGAGATGCGGACAGCGGATGAAAAGGTGACCGCGGAGGAACCGGAATCATTCCGCGAGCCGGAACCCGCCGCTGAAGTCGATGCAATCGTTCCATCCCCGCCCGCCGGACAGGGAGAAGCCGTTGCCGAAAAACGCGGAGGTTCCGGCCTGGCCATATTTTTGTCCCTCGTGGCAATCACTGGCGCTGCCGCCAGCTACTTGCTGTCGCAGGCTAAAGACGGCGACAGCGGACGCATGCTGGCCGATGTCACGCAGAACAGCGCCGCCATCGGCAATCTCAGGACCGAGAACCGCAGACTTTCCGAAACGGTCGCGAACCTGACGGAAAAGGTCGATACGCTGGAGCAACAGCTGGCGGACCTGACCCGTGTCATCGCCAGCCGCGCGGCGGCCCGGAAAAAAGCCGAAAGCCATGCTGTGATCAGGCCGTCCACGCCGGTGAAGCCGGTCGCCCGCAAGATCAAAAAGGCCGCTTCTGCTGCCGTGACAAAAGGCTGGGTAATCAACCTGACCTCCGTCAGCTCGGCGGAATCGGCCCGTCAGGAGCTGGCGCGGCTGAAACAGCTGGGCGTCGATGCCGAATCGATCCGCACCGAGGCGCGTGGCAAGACGTGGTATCGCATACGGGTCGGTGGCTTTGATTCGCTGCAGGAGGCCGAGACGCAAAGCAGGGTGCTGGCCGACAGACTGGGCATTCGGGATATCTGGGTCGGCAGGCCGTAAGGGCCGGCCGGCGTCATTGACATTCACGACACCGGTTTTTAACGTCGCCGCACCGCAATCATCCGCCTGTCCGAAAAAGACAGCCGGAGATTCCGGATTCCAGATCCACCGGGGAACCAGATGTCCAGAATCGAACATTCACTGCGCGACTTTGAACAGGCCAGAAAACTGCTGCCGGGAGGCGTTAACTCGCCGGTTCGCGCCTTCAAGTCGGTCGGCGGCACGCCGCGTTTCTTTGCCAGGGCCAAAGGCGCCCACGTCTGGGACGTCGACGGCAACCGCTATATCGACTATGTCGGCTCATGGGGGCCGATGATCCTTGGTCACGCGCATCCGGACGTGGTCAGAGGCGTGCAGGAAACGGCCGAGCTCGGCATGAGCTTCGGCGCACCGTGCGAACTGGAGATTCTGCTGGCCGAGCTGGTCGTGGACATGGTGCCGTCGATCGAGGTCGTGCGTTTCGTCAATTCCGGTTCGGAAGCGACGATGAGCGCCCTCCGGCTCGCGCGCGGCTTTACCGGTCGCGACAAATTCATCAAATTCGACGGCGGCTATCACGGCCATGCTGACGGCTTCCTGGTCAAGGCCGGCAGCGGCGCAGCCACCTTCGGCGAACCGGACTCGGCCGGCGTGCCCGCCGACTACGCCAGGTTGACGCTGACCGCGCCATTCAACGATCTGGACGCGGTCAAACGGCTGTTTGCCGAAAATCCGGGCGAAATCGCCTGCATCATCGTCGAACCCGTGCCGGGTAATACCGGCGTCATGGACCTGTATTCGAACAGCTTTCTGCAGGCGCTGCGCGATCTCTGCGACGAGGAAGGCGCGCTGCTGATCTTCGACGAGGTCATGTGCGGCTTCCGCGTGGCCCCCGGCGGCGCCCAGGAGCGCTTCGGCATCACGCCCGATCTGACCTGTCTTGGCAAGATCATCGGCGGTGGCCTGCCGGTCGGCGCCTATGGCGGCCGCGAGGAAATCATGCGCCGGGTCTCGCCCGACGGCCCCGTTTATCAGGCCGGCACGCTGTCCGGCAACCCGCTGGCCATGCGCGCCGGACTGGACACGCTGACCCGTTTGCGCGAACCCGGTTTCTACGAGGAGCTGGAACAGAAAACGACGCGGCTCGTCGAAGGCCTGCTGGCCGGCTGCAAAGCCGCCGGCGTCCCGGCCGTCGCCAACCAGGTCGGCGCGATGTTCACGGTCTTCTTCACCGAACTCGATGCGGTGACCTGTTCGTCGGATGTCAGCCGCCACTGCGACCTCGCCTTCTTCGGCCGCTTTTTCAATGCCATGCTCGACGAAGGCGTCTATCTGGCACCATCCCAGTATGAGGCGGCCTTCATGTCGGCCGCCCACAGCGACGAGGAT
>JAJRVH010000170.1 GCA_021545625.1 Zetaproteobacteria bacterium | reverse complement strand
GGTCAGCACGCGGTGCACGAGGTTGTTTTCGCCGTCGAGGGCTTTGTCCGAGCAGCTGACGCGGATGTCGGCGTGTTCGCTGAAATGCAGCCGGTCGGCTGCATCGACATAGACGAAGCCGGTGTCCAGTTCGTGCATGCCGTTCTCCAGCAGCCCCAGGATCTGCAGGTGAAGATTGATCTTGGCCGGCGCGGGCAGGGCGACGTGCTTCACGGGCGGGCGTCTCCCGCATCGATGATCAGCGTGGCGCGGCGGCCGCGGGCCAGATCGGTCATGACGAGACGCCGCGATGCGGCCGTCCATTCCAGTCGCAAGAGGCCCTGCACTGTCCGGCTCTCCCAGATTGCCTTCCCCGGTTCATGCGCAGGCCTGAGGCTGAAATGTTCGGGGATGCCGCCGAGAAGCAGCCGGGCCAGCTGCCACGGAGGCAGGACGATGCCCTCCCCGGCCAGCTGTTGCGGACTGATGCGCTGCCACGCGGGCGATGTGCCGGAGCGCATCTGCATCTGCTGCTGTTGCCAGCGCAGCTCGATGACGCTGCCGCTGGCCGCGTGAGTCAGGCGCAGGTGGCCGCGGTCGGGGCTGTCGGCATGCCATTGCACCAGCACCTGCCAGCGGCGGTGTGGTTCGATCACCAGCAGGCGGCCGCTGAAGTCTGCATAGGGGCCGACGGCCGCGATCGGTTTTTCCGGCCGGACGTCGTCGTGCATGCCGGCGCAGCCGCCTGTCAGCAGCAGACAGATCACGAGCGTCAGCCTGCCTGCCCGGAATCTGTTCATTCGAGGCCTTCGCGAATCTTTTTCCTGATTACGTCGGGTTGTTCATGCCTCAGTCGCAGGGCCTGCCGCCACTGGTCGCGGGCCGCATCATGCCGGCCTTCCTTCCATAGCATGTCGCCCATGTGTTCGTGCATGACGGCGTCATCCCGGGTGTGTTGCAGGGCCTCTTTCTGAATGGCGATGGCCTCGGAAATCTCGCCCTTTTTGTACAGCACCCATGCCAGCGTATCCAGATAATAGCCGTCGTCGGGACGCTGTTCCAGAGCCCGCCGGACCAGCGATTCGGCCTCGTCCAGGCGCTCTCCCCGCACGGCATAGGTGTAGGCGAGAAAGTTGAGCGCTTCACTGTGTCGGGAGTCGTGATTCAGGATGCGTTTGAGCATGTCGACGACCTGGTCGTATTGCCCGAAGTGATCGAAGGCGACGGCCCGGTTGAACAGCAACTGCGGCGGCAGTCTGCGGATGGCCATCGTCGCCTCTGTTTCCTCCAGCGCCTTGCGATAGTTTTTCTGGGCGATGCGGATGCTGGACAGCATGCTGTAGGCATCCAGCCGCTCCGGATGCTTGTCGATGACGGCGAGGAGGCGCCTGGCTGCTTTCTGCGTCTGCCCGGCCAGCATCTCCAGGCCGGCCAGACGCAGTTGCGCTTCAAGGTGCATGGACTCATCGCTGCCGATCCGGCGGTAGATGGCTCCGGCTTCATCATATTGCTTCAGGGCTTCCAGGCTTGCGGCCAGATAGAAGGAGGCTTCGGAGGAGGGCTGGATGCCCATCAGTTTCCGGAAGGTTGCGGCCGCCTCCCGGTAATCGCCGTGCTGGTAATAGAGCAGGCCCAGGGCCTGCAGAACGGTCGGTTCGCCGCCGGTGCGCTGGTCCATGTCACGATAGACCAGAATGGCCTCGACAAGACGGTTCTGCCGCACGAGCAGCCGCCCCAGCGCATTGCTGACCCGAAGCGCGTCCGGATGCTGCTCCAGAAATTCGCGCAGCAGGCTTTCGGCCCGGTCGGCATCGTTACGCTTGAGAGCCATGTCGCTGAGCATCAGGACCGGTGTATCATCGTCGGGAGCCAGTTCCCGCATGCGAAGCAGCGCCAGTCTTGCGCCTTCGATGTTACCCTGTTTCAGCAGAAGCTGCGCCTGCAACAGGCGCAGGTCGGCGCTGTCCCGCAGGCGCAGGGCCTTTTTGATGACGCGGATGGCCTGGTCCGGCTGTTGCGCGGATGTCAGAATGCGTATCTGCAGGCGCAGGGCCTGTGGATGATTCGGATGACGGGCCAGGAATCCGTCGAGTTGCCGAAGCGCGTCGGCATGTTCTCCGCGCGCATAGCCGGCCCGGATGTCCAGCAGTTCCAGTCTGGAACGGGCATCTTCGCCAAGGTGTTCGGATTTCCCGAGCAGTGCGATATGAGTGCCTGCCCTGGCTGTTTCGCCCTGGCGCAACAGCAGTTCGATCAGTTGCAGGTGCGGCTCCGTGGCCCGGGGGTCTTTTCGGACCAGCGCCTCGAGGAGACGCACGGCCAGATCCGTCTGTCCGTCCCTGAGGGCGTTCTGGGAGGCCAGGTAGAGGAATTAGGGCTCCATGTCGCTCATCTCGATATGGCCGCCCGGCGTTGTCGGGGTTGCCGGATGGTTTGCCGAGCAGGCTGTCAGCCATGCCGCGGCGGCCAGGAATGCGGCGATCCGGAACGGGCGTTTCATGCGACGATTTCGATATCGACGGCGCGGAATCGTTCGCCTTTGTCGTTGAGTTGCCAGCAGAGGATGTTCGTTGCGCTGCCGTTGCGCGTGCTGACGATCGGGTAGGCGAAGCCTTCCCATGCGCTGTCGAGGTCGGTCGGCGAGGGCCTGGCCGGGCAGTCCGGATGCGAATGATAAACACCAACGATTTCAAGGCCCGTGCCGCGCAGCTCCCGGTCAATGGCCTGATAGGCGGCCGGATCGAGCTGGAAACGGTCGGCGGCCCTTTCCCTGTTGAGGTTTTCGACCGGCCGGATCTGGGCGATTCGCCATCCCTGGCGATCCATGTTTCCGACAAGCAGGCCGCATACCTCAAGCGGATAGCCGCTTTCGGCGTGCTCCCGCATCCGGGCGCAACATGCGCTGCTGATACGCAGGCGTGTTTTTGCCGGCGCATCGTCCAGCACGGCCAGATAGGCAGGGCTGGAAAAGCGCACCGGTTCATCCTGTTGGCCAGGGTGAGCTGGCGGGTTTGGGTCGGACTGGTTCAAGGGCTTCTCCCTATCGGGGCTGCAGGGTTCGCCTGCCCGTCCAAGCATAGCGCCTGCCGGCGGCTTGCCAACCGGAGGCTTATCGTGAAGGCTGTCCTGAACGATCATATCAGGAGGTTCACGAATGAACGCAAGGCAATATTCAGAAACGAACGCATGCGGGGCGCGACGGCGTTTCGCGCTGGCGCTGTTGCCGCTGCTGATGGGTTGTGCCGCCGGCGAGGGGGCGCATGTCGGCTTTGTGCAGCCGACGGACGGGGCTGTCGTGCCGCAGGATGTGAAGGTGCTCATGGCTGTGGAAGGCATGCAAGTGCACAAGGCCGGCGAACTGATCGACGGCACAGGGCATCATCATCTGATCATTGACGGCTCGTTTGTTCCCGAAGGTGAAATCGTGCCGAAGGACGCGACGCACAGGCATTTCGGCAAGGGGCAGGGCGAGGCGACCATCCGGCTGACGCCGGGCGAGCATATGCTGACCCTGCAATTCGCCGACGGGCATCATCGGTCCTATGGCCGGGGGATGAGCGACACGATCCATATCACCGTCCGTCCGGCGGAATAAACGGAAAAAGGGGCCGTTCGGAAGAACGGCCCCTTTTCGATGGACGGAAGGATACGACGTCAGCGCTTGGAGAACTGCGGCGCGCGACGGGCCTTCTTCAGGCCGGCTTTCTTGCGCTCCACCTTGCGCGAATCGCGGGTCAGGAAGCCGCCCGCCTTCAGCGTCGGGCGCAGGCCGGAATCATACTCCAGCAGTGCACGGGCAATACCGTGACGGATGGCGCCGGCCTGGCCGGAAATGCCGCCGCCGAACACATTGACGCGGACGTCGATGCTGCCGGTCAGCTTGGTTTCGGTCAGCGGCAGGATGGCCTGCTGACGGATGATCTCAACCGGAAAATAGTTTTCGATTTCGCGGCCGTTGATCTCGATCTTGCCGTTGCCCGGTCGGATCATGACGCGTGCCACGCTACGTTTGCGGCGGCCGGTGCCGCGATAAAAATTCTCTGCCATGCTTCGCTTCCTCTTCGTGGTGCTTGCTTAGTTGATGTTCAGTGCTTCGGGCTTCTGGGCGGCATGCGGATGCTCGCTGCTCGCGTACACCTTCAGCTTTTTCAGCATAGAGCGGCCCAGCGGGCCCTTCGGCATCATGCCCCTGACGGCGGCCTCGATGATGCGCTCCGGATGCTTCTCGCGCTGCTTTTCAAGCGTGATGCTCTTCAGTCCGCCCGCAAAACCGGTATGGTGATGATAGATCTTGTCAGTTTCCTTGTTGCCGGTTACTCGGATCTTGTCGGCGTTGATAACAATGACGTGGTCTCCGCAGTCAGCGTGCGGGGTGTATTCGGGGCGGTGCTTGCCGCGCAGTACGGTTGCAATCCTGGTAGCGACGCGGCCAAGTACCAGATCCGTGGCGTCGACAATGTACCATTTGCGTTCGATGTCGCCCGGGCGAACGGTCCAAGTGCTCATGTAATGACTCCGTGCTTTGCATATAGTGGTTGGGCAGTGCCGCCGGCTTGTCACAAGCGGCCCCCGCACCCGGTTCGGCGCAAGGTCTCTGCCTCTGCAAAGGCGGCGCATTATAAGTGGGGGGCGGGTCTTGTCAAACGCTGTCTTGCCGGTTTCGTCGTCCGGCGCGCGTCCTGTTTCCGGGTCCGGGACTGTTGTCTCCGGGCGACGCTTGCGCCGCTGCCGCCGACCCGATATATTGGCCGCTCGAAATACTTTTCCGAGGGGATCAACATGCATCTAGATACTTTTATTCCTGCATTTCTGCTGTTCGCAGTGCTTGGGCTGGTGCTGCCGGTCGTGCTGTCCAATATTTCCATCAAGGGCCGCACGCACGGTTGATTGCGGCCGCGTGCCGGATTCAATATCGAAGGGCCCGGGGATCTTGTCCGGGCCCTTTTGTTTGCCATTCAATATTAGTATATAGTTTTTTGATAATATAAGTTCGAGGTATGCCAGCATGAAAGAAGATGCACCGACACGGCCGCAGCAGGAGTCGCCCTCCGGGGAGACGGCCCGGGCCGGCGCGCCGGCCGCCAGCTATCAGCGTTCGATCGACCAGCGGGGACTGAAGACGCTGGCGGTATGGATCGCCTGGACGGTTTCGGCGGCCGTTGTGTTCGCGATGATGTACCGGCAGGCCGATATTCTGCGTTTTGTCGAACACGATTCGACGCGCATTACCTGGATCATTGCCGGCATGTTTCTGCTCGGCGTGCTGGTCAGCTTTATCCAGACGCTGATGCTGACCTCGGAGTGGACGCGCGCGGTTCGCATTGAGAGCCTGATGAAGAGCAGGGGGCTGATGGGCATCAGGCGCCGGCGCTACAGCCGCCGTCTTGTCGACCGTTTTATCATATCGCTTCAGACCATCCTCGAGCGCAACGGCCGGCTGGACATCGAGTCGCTGGTCGATGTCGAGTTTTCGTCCCAGCATCGCATCAGTCAGTTCGTCGCCCTGCTCGGCAATCTGCTGATCACGCTGGGGCTGATCGGAACGGTGCTCGGCATGACGCTGACCATGAACGGCCTGAACGGGGCACTGGGATCGCTGGGCGATGACCAGGATCTGTTGCTCGAGGGGCTGCGCAGCGCCATGGCGGGCATGGGCGTCGCCTTCTATACGACGCTGCTGGGCTCGGTGCTGGGCGGTATCATCCTGCGTGTCTATTCGTGGATTACCGATGCGTCGGTGCATGGTCTGCAGGATCTGATGCTGCGTGCGTTTCTGGTGCATGCATCGGCGGATATGGAGCCGAGCCCGGAGCGGGACCTGCGCATGTACGGGGTCGGCGTTGCCCGTCTGCAGGAGAACCTTTCGCTGCTGAAGGAAGCGATGCAGGCCAGCCGCGAGGAGATGCGCCGTTTCAGCGAGGACGCGACCGAACTGCATGCGACCTTCAGGCGAATGGCCGAGG
>JAJRVH010000169.1 GCA_021545625.1 Zetaproteobacteria bacterium | reverse complement strand
TCCGCAGCCTCCGCTTCGTCCGTTATCACGGCAGTGCAGGATGATGCGGCCGGCAACGATACCGCCGGCCAGCAGCCGTCCGACCGGGGCAGTCAGGAGGGGCGTGGCCTTGCGGTATCGATCGATACCCGTAGCCAGCCAACGACCTCCGCCACAGGCGCAAGCTTTTCATCCTACCTGCATCACAAGGCCGACACGGCCATGACTGTCTTCGACAGCTTTCAGCATATCGCGCAGTCGGCCAAAGACGGCAAGACCAGACTCGAAATCCAGCTGGAGCCAGCCCACCTCGGCAAAATCCATATCTCGCTGCAAACCGATGCCGCCAAGCAGCTGCACGTACACCTGATCGCCGATCAGGGCACCACCCGCCAGATCATCGAGCAACAGATGCCGGCACTGCGTCAGGCGCTGGCCCAGCAGGGCCTAGACCTGTCCGGTTTCTCGCTGGGCTCCAACGACGGCGGCAACCGGCAATTCACGCAGGAGCAACAACAGGGTGGCCGGGCCATGACCGTCAATGATTTGACGGGGGTCCGCGACATGCCGCTTGCGGCGGCCAGCAGTCGCCAGGCCGACGGCAGTCTGAGCATCCGGGTATAAGGAGGAAGCATGCTAGCACCCACGATCGATTCCGCAGCCGCCAATGCGGCAGCCCAGCCCCGCAATACGGACCTGGGGCAGAAGGACATCTTCCTGAAACTGCTGGTCGCGCAGATGCAGTTTCAGGATCCGCTCAAACCGCAGGACCCGACCAAGATGTCCTCGCAGCTGGCCCAGTTCAACATGGTCGAGCAACAAACCAATACCAACGACCTGCTCGAACAGCTGGTTGCCAACGGTAGCGCGCAACCCGCCAGCCCGGGCAATGCGGCCTCGTACCTCGGACATACGGCCACCATCGCCAGCGACCGGCTGAACTATGGCGGCGCAGGCGTGCCGTTCATACTCGATCTGCCTGCCAGCGCCACCGATGTCAGCATCCAGATCGTCGATGCCACCGGCATTCCGGTGCGCACGATACAGCCGGGCCCCCTGTCGGCCGGCCAGAACGCCCTGACATGGGACGGCCTCGATGACAGTGGCATAGCCGTCGCACCGGGCGAATATCAGGCCATCGTACAGGCCAGCGATGTCAGCGGACAGCCGATGAACATCGATATGCTGCAGCAGGGCATCGTGCAGGCCGTCCAGTTCACGGACAGCGAGCCCATGTTCGTGATTGCGGGCAATGCCGTGCCGCAGTCAGCCATACAGGAAATCAAACTCTAGCATCACAGAAATCCAAGGAGGATATCATGGGTATTTATAATGCACTCTATACAGGCGCCAGCGGCCTGTCCGCGTTCGGCGAGGCCGTGCGCGTGGTTGGCGACAACATCGCCAACGTCAACTCGCTGGGCTTCAAAAGCCAGAACGTCGTCTTCTCCGACGTACTCAGCCAGACGGTCGGCGTGACCCGTTCCAATATCGCCAACCAGGTCGGCAACGGCGTGCGCATCGGCGCCATCACCCGCGACCAGGCGCAGGGCAGCATCCAGAACACGACCAACCCGACCGACATGGCCATCAACGGCAACGGCATGTTCGCACTCAAGGACACGGCCAGCGGCCAGACCTACTACACCCGTGCCGGCGCCTTCTTTCTGGACAAGAACTTCAACCTGATCGACGGACAGGGCTATGTGGTGCAGGGCTGGGCCACCGACACCAACGGCAACGCCACCGGTAACGTCACCAATATCACCTTCGCCAACCTCGCCAGTCAGGCCCAGGCCACGGCCAATCTGACGGCCGGCGTCACGCTGGATTCCAACGCCGTGCCACTGCCGGCCGGGACGGTTTTCGATCCCTCGAACCCGTCGACCTACCACTACAAGGCCGAGGTCAACATCTACGACTCGCTGGGCCAGACCCACCCGGTCAGCATCGCCTACACCAAGATCGGCCTGGATGCGGCAGGCAACAGCGTCTGGGACTGGCACGCCTTCGTTGACGGCGCCGACCTGGCCGGCGGCACGCCCGGCGTGCTGACCGAGATCGGTGCTCCCGCGCCGACGGCCGTGACGCCACCGGTGCCCGCCACGCCCGGCACCGGAGCCTATACCGCCGGCACGAATACCGGCATTACCAATGTCACGCTGGCCAGCAACCCGAACGGCATCAATGAAACCTACACCTTCGATGTCGGCGCCGACGGTCTGACCGTGACCATCAAGGATTCGCTTGGCAACAATGTCGGCCAGCAAACACTGGTGGCCAATGCCACGACTCAGGTCAACCTATCCAACGGCGCGGCGCTGAGCTTCACGGTGGGCCCGACGCCGGACCTGGTCAATGTCGGTGCAGGCACGGCCGGTTCGCTGGCCGTCACCGGAGCCACGCCTCCGGCGCCCGGCGGTACGGTCACGACCACCGGCACCCAGACGCTGGTCTTCGGTGCCAACGGCCAGCTGGTCGATGAATTCTCGCCGACACTGACAATCAACTGGAACAATGCCGCGCCGAGTCCGCTGGCCATCAACTTCGGCAATGCAACAAATATCGATGCCCAGGGCGTAACCGGTAACGGCCTTGACGGCACGGTGCAGATGGCCGGCAGCTTCGCCACCCGCCAGATGACCCGCGACGGCTTCACGGCCGGCTTCCTGGACAGGCTGGAAACCGATTCCACCGGCCGCATCTTCGGCGTCTTCACCAACGGTCAGCGCCGCTCGCTCTATCAGGTCGCACTGGCCAACTTCCCGAACAACGCCGTGCTGTCCCATATCGGCAACAACCTGCAGTCGGAGACCATCGCCTCCGGTTCGCCGGTGCTGGAAAAGCCCGGCAATGGCGGCATGGGCACGATCACGCCCTTCGGACTGGAACAGTCGAATGTCGATCTGGCCAACGAGTTCGTCAAGATGATCGTGATCCAGCGCGGCTACGAAGCCAACTCAAAAACCATCATGACCACCGACCAGATGCTGTCATCGCTGATGCAGATCAAGCGCTGATCATAAGCAAGGCCGGCCGATGGAAATCAGGCGGGGCCGGGCAACACGCTCCGGCCCCGCCTGTTGTCTGTGGAGCCACTTTGCACGCTTCTTGCTACAGCCGGTTACAGAAAGCCATCGCCTGATTCCGAAGGCGATCCTGCATGGAGGTTTATGTGGATATCGCAACACTCATCGGCATCTTAACGGCATTCGGCCTGGTCGCCTTCGCGATAGGCGGCGGCCTGAGCAGCTTCATCGATCCGCCCTCGATGGCCATCGTGATCGGCGGAACGGTCGGCGTGCTGCTTGTCGGCTATCCGCTGAAAACCGCACTCGGCGTCATCGGCGTGGCCATGAAAACCCTGATGTACAAGGTCGACTCCGGCACCGATGTCATC
>JAJRVH010000168.1 GCA_021545625.1 Zetaproteobacteria bacterium | reverse complement strand
TGACTGCCGTCGCAAAACGGCATCAGCCGCGATGCGCCGCAGCGACAGAAGGCGGCCCGGTAGCCGGGTATGGGCCTGCCGTCGAGCGTCATGCTCGCATGCACGTACAGCGGCCCGCCGGGCATGATCCGGATCGTGTTTGTCGGCGGAGCGGCGTCCATCGCCTTGTCGCTGGCCTTGTCGATGCAGCGCAGCGCGCCGGTCGGGCAGGCCGCGCAGATGCGGGCGACTTCCTCTGCCGGCGCGCCATCGGGATGCACCCAGCGGCCGCTGCGCCCGGTGTCGAAGACTTCGGGCAGGTCGCGGGTGCAGTCGCCGGTGTGGATGCAGCGCGACAGGTCGAATTCGACGACGATGTCGCGGCCTTCGTAGCGGTGAATGCGTCCCATGGCTGGCCTCCCTAGTCGACGAACGGGCCGTGCTGCCGGATCGTTTCGTGATGCGGCCTGCCGAAACACCATAGCAGATGACAGTCTGTTTCGGCAGCCAGCGTCAGCGCTCTCTCGTGGTCGACCAGTGCCGCCTGAGCAGCGCACAGCGGCGTGCCGTTCAGCCCGAGCTCTCCCCGAACCATGTAGACGATGCCGCGCCAGCCGTCGGCAATCGAGCGTTGCATGATGCGCCCGGCCGGCATGCGGATATCCAGATACTCGAGGGGGGTATGCAGTCTGATCGGTCCCTGCCCGTCCGCGATATGGACGATGCGGATGCCGTTGTCGTTCTCGCAGGCCAGCTCATTCGCACCGGCCTGTTGGTAGGTCGGTTCGATCCGCTTGAGGCGCTGCGGCAGATTGATCCATAGCTGGATGCCGGCCGCTTTTCCCTCCGGCATTTCCGAATGCACGATGCCGGAGCCGGCTGTGAAGCACTGCGCACCGCCGGCATGGATCGTGCCGCTGTTGCCGAGGTTATCGCTGTGCCGCATGCCGCCGGCCATGAGCCAGGTGATGGCTTCAAAGCCCCGGTGCGGATGCGGCGGGAAGCCGCCGGAGGCGATATCGAAATGATCCCAGAGCACGAACGGATCGAAATGCGGCAGTCCGGCCTGCGGCATCAGGCGGCTGACGCGGATACCGTCGCCCTCGGGCACGCTGGCCGCGGTCACGATGCGGAGGCTCATGTCAGCGAATCCCGGCCGTGCGGCGTGTCGAAATCCAGTTCCGGTCCGCCGGGCACGATGCGCGTCGGGTTGAGCGCGGCGTGCGAGTAGTAGTAATGCTGCTTGATATGGGCGATATCGGTGGTGTCGCCGAAGCCAGGCCGCTGGTAGAGGTCGCGCAGCCAGCCCCACAGGTTCGGCATGTCAGCGATGCGCCTGCGATTGCATTTGAAATGCCCGTAATAGACAGCGTCGAAGCGGACCAGTGTCGGGTAAAGCCGGATGTCGGCCTCGGTCAGCTGCGCGCCGGCCAGATAGCGCTGGCCGGCCAGCCGCTGCTCGATCCGGTCGAGCGCCTCGAACAGCTGTTCGAATGCTTCGTCGTAGGCCGCCTGCGTCGCGGTGAAGCCGCAGAGATAGACGCCGTTGTTGATCCTGTCGTAGACGAGGTCGTTGATGGCGTCGATTTCGGCGCGCAGGGGTTCCGGATAATAATCGTCCGCATTGCCGGTCAGCCCGTCGAACGCCGAGTTGAATATGCGGATGATTTCGGCCGATTCGTTGCAGACGATGGTTTGTGCCCGGCGGTCCCACAGGACGGGCACGGATACGCGGCCGGTATAGTGCGGATCGGCTCTGGCATACAACTGCCAGGCATGCGTGTATCCGTACAGCGGTTCGGCTTCGGGCCGGAATTCCCAGCCCTCGTCCAGCATGTGGGGATGCGTGACGGTGACCGGGATGATGTCTTCCAGCCCCTTGAGCCTGCGCATGATCAGTGTGCGATGCGCCCACGGGCAGGCGAGGCTCACATAGAGGTGATAGCGATTCGCTTCGGCTGCGTGCATGGCATCGCCGATGCGGCCATGAAAGCGGGTTGCGGCGCGCCGGAAGCGTCCGTCCTCCGAAACCGGCCATGCGTCGTCCCTGTGCCATGCGCCATCGATCATCATGCCCATGGCTTGTGCCCGGGGCGGTATCGGCTGTTGTTACAGTTCCGCATGCGAGCCGTCGCAGAACGGCGGATTTTTCGTGTGCTTGCACTGGCACAGCGCGACGGTTTGCGTTTCGGAGATCTCGAATGCCTGCGGTTCGATATCCGTGCCCTTGTGGCTGCCGTCGCAGAACGGCTGGGTTTTCGAGCGTCCGCATGCGCACCAGTAATAGGTGCCGGGCTCAAGTTCGATGACCTTCGGTTGTTTGGCGGCAATAACCGGCTGACTCATGGCGTGCTCCTTGTTTGTATCGATGTTTTACGGTTTAAAACAATGCCGTGCGTACGCCCTCGATGGACAGGAAAATCTCGATGTTTTCCGCAGCGGCCCCGAGCATGCCGCCCTTCTTCATATGATAGTCGGACAGGTGTAGCGTCGCATGGCCCTCGAAGCCGCGCCGGTAGCCGCCCCATGGATCGGGTCCGGCGCCGATCTGTCTGATGCGGATATCGATATCCTTGGTGATGCCGCGCAGCGTGAATTTGCCATGCAGGATGCCAGTGTTTTTGCCTGTCGGCTCATAGGAAGTGCTGATGAAGCGGGCGGTCGGGTAGGTCTTTACGTCGAAGAAATCGGCGCTGCGCAGATGCTTGTTGCGCTCGGCATGGTTGGTATCGAGGCTGGCGGTATCGATGGTCACCGTGACGCTGTTCTGGTCGGGGTTTCGTTCATCATAGCTGAAGTGGCCGTCGAATTTGCGGAATTCGCCGAGCAGCCAGCTGTAGCCCAGGTGTTTGATCCTGAACTGGATGAAGGC
>JAJRVH010000167.1 GCA_021545625.1 Zetaproteobacteria bacterium | reverse complement strand
GGACTGTCTGTCGGTTTCGGCAATGGCTGCGTCCACACGGTTCAGGACCAGATCCGGGTGTCGGCTCAGAACGGTGGCGATGACCTGCTCCAGTTCCATCGCTGCGCTGCCGGATGGTGCGAGGAAGAACATCAGCAGTATGGCGGCAAGGCTTCGCTTCATACCACCTCCTTGGTAAACGATAGGCACAATGGGGCGAAATGTGGCACTTATATTGATAATGTCAACTATTGATAATGTCAATGACCGGGTCTATCCTTGCCGGATGAACGAATCGACTTCCGTTCGTCTCCATGAGGGACTGGGCGCCATCATGCCGCTTGTGGGCTGCCTGACCAGTCTCGTGCGCTGCCAGGTCAGCCGGATCTGCCAGGCGGCCGGCTACAGGCTGACGCCCGAGGAAGCGGATATGCTGATGATGATCCGGCATTGCGGAGATCTGCCGCAGAGCCGGCTGGCGACGATGCTGGGCAAGGACAAGGCGGCGGTTACGCGCCTGATCAACTCACTGGTGCGCAGCGGTCTGGTCGGGCGCGTGCAGGATGAGCGGGACCGGCGCGTGATCCGGGCCCGGATCACCAAGGAAGGCGAACGGGCCTTTGCGCAGATCTGGCCGGCGCTGATGCGCCTGAGCGACCAGGCGCTGGCCGGCATCGGTGAAGAGGATCAGCAGCGGTTGCAGGCGATCCTGTCGGCGATCAATACGAATCTGAAACAGGGTGCGAATGAATGCCCCTGAACGGAGGCGTCAGGCGCGTTCGACGAATTCGCCGGTTTCGGTGTTGACCCTGATTTTCGTGCCGGCCTCCAGATAGGGCGGCACCATGATCGAGGCGCCGGTTTCCAGCTTGCCGGGCTTGTAGGATCCGGTGGCGGTCTGACCCTTGATCGAGGCCTCGCATTCGACGACCTCCAGCACGACCGTCTGCGGCAGCTGCACGTTCAGCGGCCGGTCTTCGTGAAACTCGACGATGACCTCCATTTCCGGAAGCAGATAGGGCAGCGCGTTTTCGAGCATGTTGCGGCCCAGCGTGATCTGGTCGTAGGTTTCCATGTCCATGAAATGGTAATCGTCGCCGTCGGCATAGAGGAACTGCATCTTGCGCTGGGACAGCGTGACGCGTTCGACGCGCTCGGTGGAGTTGAAGCGCTTGTTGGTCTTGGTGCCGCTTTCGATGTTGCGCATCTCGACCTGCATGCAGGCCACGCCCTTGCCCGGTGTGACATGTTTGGTCTTCATGACGCGCCAGAGCGCACCGTCGACTTCCAGAATGTTTCCGACCCGGATGGTGGTGACATTGATCTGCATGCTTTATTCTCCGTTGCCTGAGTTGGGTGAAAGGTCGGCAACATAGCCATTTTGCCGGCGATGGGCAAGAATCATGGCCTGCCCGAAGGCGGGAAATATCATGCAAAAGGTGGGTATGATGGCCAGTGACATCAAGCTTCAGGAAGCCATGGATGCGTTTGTCGCACGGCCGGAGGCAGCGGCCAGCGACAAGGTGCAGGACGAGATGTGTCTGGAGACGATGGGCCAGTACCTGATCCATTATTCCGATCTTTTTCAGGACATGGAGCCGGGCGAGGAGCCGGATTTTGCCGACTGGGAGCAGGGCCTGGAGGAACATATGATGTCGCTGCTCGAAGGAGATGTGGAACCGGCCAGCGATCTGGGCGCGTTGCCGCTGAAGGCGCTGGATGCGGAGCATATGCGCGACTTTCTCGGCTGGTTCGTGCTCAGGGAAACCAGCGATGCCGAACTGATCCGGGCCTATGCCGACGTGATGCGCGCGTTTATCGATTTCGTTCAGGTGCGGGGCTGGTGGCCGCAGGGGCGCTATCAGGAGTTTCTGGAAACGCTGGCCGAGGTCGGCCCCGAGGCCGTGCGCGCGGCGCGCCTGTCGCGCGTGCTGTTTCATTTCGTGCGCTCCGGCGGGGGCATGTCGCCGCGCCTGCGCGGCAAGCGATTCTCCCGCTTTGTCGAGGGGCATGCCCGCGCCTCGCGCATTGAGGAGCGGGCCCTGTTCCTCAATTTTGACAATCAGGGAGAGGAGATCGGGCCGCTGGCGCTGCCGTCCGCGATTCTCGAACTGGTGGCGCCGAACGATGTCTTCGATGTCGAGCTGGGCCTGCGCGACGATACCTGGGTGCTGCTCGATATCGGGCCGATTTATCCGGCCTGTGTCTATGTCGAGGTCGAGGAGTATCAGGGGCTGGACAAGATTTCGTAGTGCCTCAGCCCCGGGCTGCTCCGAGGGCCTGGCTGATCCAGCGGCCGATGTCGAGGATCTCGCCGGCGCACACCGAATGCTGCATCGGATAGCTGTGCCATTCGATATGGTAGCCGAGCTGCTCCAGCCTGCGCCGGCAGGCATCGCCGAGCGCGAAGGGGACGACCGGGTCTTCCACGCCGTGGGCCATGAATACGGGCGTCTGGCGGCTGGCCTGCGTGAAACGGTCCGTCTCTTCGGGCAGCAGCAGATAGCAGGAGAGCGCCATGATGCCGGCCAGCGGTTCGTCCTGCCGCAGGCCGACATGCAGCGCCATGGCGCCGCCCTGCGAGAAGCCGGCCAGTATGATCCGTCCGGATGCGATGCCGTGCATCCGTTCCTGCTCGATCAGCATGCGGATGGCCCGTTCGGATTGCCGGACGCCGTCGCGGTCGTGTTCGATGCCGAGATCGCTTTGCCGGATATCGTACCAGGCCGGCATGATATAGCCGCCGTTCAGCGTCACCGGCATGGGGGGCGCATGCGGAAAGATGAAGCGCACGGACAGCGTCTCCGGCAGGCCGAGCTCGGGCACGATCGGTTCGAAATCGTGGCCGTCGGCGCCGAGCCCGTGCAGCCATATGATGCTGGCATCCGGGCAGTCGCCGGTTTCGACGGTCAGGTGCGGCAGGGGATGCATGTCCATGGCGCGATGGTGCCAAAAGCGGCATCTGTTGTCTGCATCGGGCGACGGATTCTGAAAAGACTTTGTTGACTTCCCGCTTTGTGGTTCAATCCGCGAATGGACAGGCATCTGCATATTCTCGGCATCTGCGGCACGGCCATGGCCGCGATCGCGTCGCTGGCCCGTGCATCCGGCTGGCGGGTCAGCGGCTCCGATGCCGGCGTGTATCCGCCGATGTCGGATTATCTGGCGGAGCTTGGCATTGATATCCTGCCATTTTCGGCTGCCAATCTGGAACCTGCGCCGGATCTGTGCGTGATCGGCAATGCGATGAGTCGCGGCAATGTCGAGGTCGAGGCGATTCTGGAGCGGGGGCTTGCCTACTGTTCCGGCCCGGAATTCGTCGGGCGTTTCATCCTGCCCGGCCGGCATGCGCTGGTGGTTGCCGGTACGCACGGCAAGACGACGACATCGAGCATGGCCGCCTGGGTGCTCGAGTCGGCCGGGCTGGCCCCGGGCTTTCTGATCGGCGGCGTGCCCGAGAACTTTTCCGGCGGCGCCAGGCTGGGGGAAGGGCGTCCATTCGTGCTGGAGGGCGATGAATACGACACGGCCTTTTTCGACAAACGCTCCAAGTTTCTGCATTACCGGGCCCGAACGCTGATTCTGAACAATCTCGAATTCGACCATGCCGACATCTTCGATGATCTCGAGGCGATCCGGCGGCAGTTCCAGTTTCTGCTGCGCACCGTGCCGTCAGGCGGCTCGGTGATCGTCAATGCGGACGATGCAAACCTTGACGACGTGCTGGCACGCGGCTGCTGGTCGCATGTGGTGCGCTTCGCCGAGCATGGCGGCGCGGCTGCCGACTGGCACTGGCAGGCGCTGGCCGGAGATGGAACGCATTTCCGCCTTTACCGGCAGGGACAGCCGCTGATCGAGGTGCGCTGGGACACGATCGGGAGCCACAATATTGCCAATGCCTGCGCGGTGGCCGCGGCCTGCGAGGCGATGGGCGTGTCGGTGGCCGATATACAGCGGGGACTGGCCGGTTTTGCCGGCGTCAGGCGGCGCATGACGCTGGTCGGAGAGGCGCGCGGCGTGAAGGTCTATGACGATTTCGCACATCATCCGACCGCGATCGGCGGCGTGGTCGCGGCGGCGCGGGCGGCCATGTCGGGTAACGGGACGCCGGGCCGGCTCTGGGTCGTGGTCGAGCCGCGCAGCAACACGATGCGCAGCCGGATTCACCAGCACAGCCTGCCCGGGGCGCTGGCCGGCGCCGACCGGGTATTGATCGTGCCGCCGGATGCGCGCCATATGCGCCGGCAGGACCGGCTGGACGTGGCGGCGGTCTGCAGCGATATCGGCACGCATGCCAGGGCCTTGCCGGACGCCGATGCGGTGATTGCGGTGCTGGCCGCCGAGGCGCAGCGGGGCGACCGGGTGCTGATCCTTTCCAACGGCGGTTTCGACGCGATTCATGGTCGCCTGTTGCAACGCCTGGAGGATGCCGTCGGCTGAAGCCGTTTTTGTGTTCAGTGCTGAATCCGGCTAGCATCAGCGCATATCGACTTTTTACTGACCCGGTTCTGGAGGGGACTATGCCAAGCACACTGAACAATATCGCCAAACAGGGCGCCAACGGCGCTGCGATGATGCCCGTGATCCAGGGCGTTGGCCGCGCGGCGATCGAGATCGCCGCCGTGTTGCGCGGGGCGGTGTTCCGCGGTGCGCTCGGGGCGGCAGGCGGCGAGAACG
>JAJRVH010000166.1 GCA_021545625.1 Zetaproteobacteria bacterium | reverse complement strand
GTCGCGCCGCCAAGTCCGCCAGGCTGCTGCACGGAATGCGTGGCATCATAGACGACGGGGGCTCCGAACTCGCGCATCACCATCAGCGATCGCATATCGGAAACGAGATTATTGTAGCCAAAGCTGGCTCCCCGTTCGCACAGCATGATCTGCCCGTTGCCGGCAGCCAGCGCCTTGTCCAGTACGTGCCGCATATCCCACGGCGCCAGAAACTGTCCCTTCTTGATATTGACCACCCTGCCCGTCGCCGCCACGGCCCGGATAAAATCAGTCTGACGGCACAGAAAGGCCGGCGTCTGCAACACATCGGCCACCTCGGCCACGGGTGCAGCCTGCTCCGGCGTGTGCACATCGGTAACGACCGGCAGATCCAGCTCGTCCCTGACGCGCTGCAGAATGCGCAGCCCTTCGTCCATGCCCGGTCCGCGGAAACCGTCCTTGCTGGTTCGGTTGGCCTTGTCGAAGCTGGACTTGAAGATCAGAGGCACGCCGGCGCGGGCAGCGATCCCGCGCAGGGCCTCGGCCGTCCGTAGCGTGAAATCCTCTCCCTCAATCACGCACGGCCCGGCCAGCAATACGAACGGAAGTTCGTTGCCGATTTCAAAGTCAGCCACACGGATCCGGCGCTGCGTCACGATGCCTCCGAATGCTTTCTGGAAGCCCCGACAAAGGCCATGAACAGCGGATGTGGCGCATAGGGACGAGACAGGAACTCCGGATGGAACTGGCAGGCGACGAACCACGGGTGATCGCGCACCTCGACGATCTCGACCAGCGAATCATCCGGCAATGTGCCCGAAACCACGAGCCCGGCAGCCTCCAGCTGCTCCCGGTAGGTATTATTGAACTCGTAACGGTGACGATGGCGCTCGCGGATCTCGTCCTTTCCATAGGCAGCGGACGCATGCGTGCCCGGAATCAGCCGGCAGGGATAACCGCCCAGGCGCATCGTGCCGCCCAGGTCGCTGTCGGCGCTGCGCTGTACCCGGGAACCGTCCTTCTCCCACTCGGTCATCAGCGCAATCACCGGATGTTCGGCCCGCTCGTCGAACTCGCTGCTGTTGGCGTCCTCAAGGCCCGCCACATGCCGGGCGAATTCGATCACGGCCAGCTGCATGCCGAGACAGATGCCGAGAAACGGCACCCCGTTCTCGCGCGCATACCGGATCGCCACCATCTTGCCCTCGGTGCCGCGCTCGCCGAAGCCGCCCGGCACCAGAATGCCGTGCATGCCCTCCAGCGGGGCGGGGCCACTCTTCTCCAGCGATTCGGCATCGATGTATTCGATCCTGATACGCACGCCATTGGCCATGCCGCCGTGGATCAGCGACTCGTTGATCGACTTGTAGGCGTCAGCCAGCTCGACATATTTGCCAACCATCGCAATACGGACTTCCCGCTCCGGCGAGCGGATCTGCTCGCAGATCCGTTCCCAGACCGAAAGATCGGGCTGCTTGTCCTCGATACCGAAATGCTCCAGCACGGCGGTACCGAGGCGCCCCTCGCGCAGACTCAGCGGTACGGCGTAGATCGTATCCACGTCCGGCGCATCGATCACCGCATCGCGATCGACGTTGCAGAACAGCGCGATCTTGTCCTTCTGCCCCTTCGGGATCGGACGCTCGGAACGGCACAGCAATACGTCCGGCTGGATGCCGATCTCGCGCAGTTTCTGCACCGAATGCTGGGTCGGCTTGGATTTGATCTCGCCGGCCGAGGCGATATAGGGAAGCAGCGTCAGATGAATATAGGCGGTGTTCTTCTTGCCCAGATCGAAGCGTAGCTGCCGGATCGCCTCCAGGAAAGGCTGCGACTCGATGTCGCCGACCGTGCCTCCGATCTCGACCAGCGCGATATCCACATCCTCGGCCCGGAGCGAAAGAATCGCATTCTTGATTGCATCGGTGATATGCGGAATCACCTGCACCGTAGCGCCCAGATAATCGCCGCGCCGTTCGCGCCGGATCACCGACTCGTAAATGCGACCGGTGGTATAGTTCGAGCGCCTGGACATCGTCGCATGGGTAAAGCGCTCGTAATGCCCGAGATCCAGATCCGTTTCGGCGCCGTCATCGGTGACAAACACCTCGCCATGCTGGAAGGGACTCATCGTGCCCGGATCGACATTGATATACGGGTCGAGCTTCTGCATCGTGACCCTGAGACCGCGCGCCTCGAACAGGGCGGCCAGCGATGCCGCGGCAATGCCCTTGCCGAGCGAGGACACGACCCCGCCAGTGACAAAAACGAATTTGGTAGTGTTATTCATGACGGGCGCGGACGTTAACAGAACGCCCGGCCGGATGCCACCACCAAGGCCATCAAAATGCCCCTAATCCAGCCATGCCCGCGCATTGCGGAACATGCGCAGCCACGGCCCGTCCTCGCCCCATTCGTCCGGATGCCAGGAGTACTGCACGCTGCGGAACAGTCGCTCCGGATGCGGCATCATGATCGTGAAACGGCCGTCCTGCGTCGTCAGCCCGGCAATGCCTCCGGGCGACCCGTTCGGATTGGCGGGATAGCGCTCGGCCGGTCGGCCGGCCGCATCGATATAGCACAGGCTGACATGCGCGTTGCGCATCTGCGCATCGTCGTCGAAAGCCACCCGACCCTCGCCGTGCGCGACGACCAGCGGCAGGCGCGAACCTTCCATGCCGCGCAGAAACAGCGACGGCGATTCGACGATCTCGACCTGCAGCAACCGCGCCTCGAACTGCTCGGAGCGATTGCGCAGAAAGCGCGGCCAGTGCGCGGCACCGGGAATGATATCCTTCAGGGAGCTGAGCATCTGGCAGCCGTTGCAGACGCCGAGCGCAAAGCTGTCCGGACGATGGAAAAAGGCATCGAACTGATCCCGTGCACGGGCATTGTGCCGGATCGACGCGGCCCAGCCGCGGCCGGCGCCGAGCACGTCACCGAACGAAAATCCGCCGCAGGCAACCAGCCCCTTGAATTCGTCGAGTTGCACCCGGCCGTCGATGATGTCGGACATGTGCACATCGACGCATTCGAAGCCGGCCCGATCGAAGGCCGCGGCCATCTCAATCTGCCCGTTCACGCCCTGCTCGCGCAACACGGCCATCCTCGGCCGGGCCCGGTTGACGAACGGCGCACAGATATCCTCGGCCGGATCGAAGCTGAGATCGGCCACCAGGCCGGTATTGTCCGGAGCAATCGCCTCGAACGCCTCGCGGGCGCAGTCGCTGTTGTCGCGCAGCGCCGCCATGCGGAAGCTCGTTTCGCTCCACAGGCGCTGCAGTTCGATCACATCCTCGTCGATCACCATCCTGTCATGGCAACCGAAACGCATCCGGGGCTGATCGCCGGCGACCACTTCGCCGATGACATGCGTGACATGCCCCAGACCGCAGTCGGCCAGGTGCGCCAGCACGCGCTCCCGGTCGGCGCGGCGGATCTGCAGTACCGCGCCAGCCTCCTCGTTGAACAATACCGGCAATTCGTCTCCGCAGCAGTCGCCGCTCAGGGTTTCCAGCTGCACATGCACGCCGGCGCGCCCGGCAAAGGCCATTTCGCACAGCGTCACGAACAGACCGCCGTCGGAACGGTCGTGATAGGCCAGCAACAGGCCTTCTCGGCTCAGGCGCCGGATACCGTCGAACAATGCCTTCAGCAGGGCCGGCTCATCGATATCCGGCGCCGTTTCGCCGGTCGCGCCGTACACCTGCGCCAGCGCCGAACCGCCGAGCCGGTTCCTGCCCATGCCGAGATCGAGCAGGATCAGGTCGCTTTCGCCGGCATCGCGGCGCAACTCCGGCGTCAGCGTGCGCCGGATATCGACAACCGGCGCAAAGGCGGAAACGATCAGCGACAACGGCGCCGTCATTTCGCGGCGGCCTTCCTGCGTCTCCCAGACCGTTTTCATCGACAACGAATCCTTGCCCACCGGAATCGAGATGCCGAGTTCGGGGCACAGTTCCATGCCGACCGCACGCACCGTGTCGAACAGGGCCGCATCCTCGCCGTCATGGCCGCAGGCGGCCATCCAGTTGGCCGACAGCTTGATGTCGCCGATCCTGTCGATGTCGGCCGCCGCGATATTGGTCAGCGCCTCGGCAATCGCCATGCGGCCGCTCGCCGGCGCATCCAGCACGGCGAGCGGTGTGCGTTCGCCCATGGCCATCGCCTCACCGGTATAGGCGCGGTAATCGGTCGCGGTGACAGCCACGTCGGCCACCGGCACCTGCCATGGCCCGACCATCTGGTCGCGCGCCACCAGTCCCGTTACCGAGCGGTCGCCGATGGTGATCAGAAACTCCTTGCTGGCCACCGACGGAAGCCGCAACACGCGACGCACCGCATCGTTCATATCAATGGCATTCAGATCCAGCGCCGCTGCGGGCCTTGCGACATGCCGCACGTCGCGCGTCATCTTCGGCGGCTTGCCGAGCAACACATCAAGCGGCAGGTCGACCGGCCTGTTGCCGAAGGCCGGATCGTCGACGACCAGCCGCCGCTCCTCCGTCGCT
The DNA here is from genome assembly GCA_021545625.1 of Zetaproteobacteria bacterium. Classification (GTDB taxonomy): domain Bacteria; phylum Pseudomonadota; class Zetaproteobacteria; order Mariprofundales; family Mariprofundaceae; genus JAJRVH01. Next base: position 6,142 of record JAJRVH010000166.1, on the reverse strand, counting down.
TCGCCCAGCACGGCGAACAGGCAGCGCTCGCGCTCGCATATGCGCGTGAACAGCTCGCGCGATTCCGGAGCGATGGCCAGCATGTAGCGCTCCTGCGCCTCGTTGCACCAGATCTGCATCGGACTCATGCCCGGTTCCATATTGTGCACGGCGCGCAGATCGATCCAGCCGCCGCGGCCGGCATCGTCGATCAGCTCGGGCACCGCGTTGGACAGCCCGCCCGCCCCGATGTCGTGGATGAACAGGATCGGATTCTCCTCTCCCATCTGCCAGCAACGATCCAGCACCTCCTGACAGCGCCGCTCCATCTCCGGATTGCCGCGCTGTACCGAATCGAAGTCCAGCGCCTCGGCATTGCTGCCCGTATCCATGCTCGATGCCGCACCGCCGCCAAGACCAATCAGCATCGCCGGCCCGCCGAGCTGCACGATCAGGCTGCCGGCCGGCACATCCTTCTTGTATACATGCCGCGCATCGATATTACCGACGCCACCGGCCAGCATGATCGGCTTGTGATAACCGCGCAGCTCCATCGACCCGTCCGCCGCCGGCACCTCCATCTCGTAGGTCCGGAAATAGCCGCACAGATTCGGGCGTCCGAATTCGTTGTTGAAGGCCGCCGCGCCAATCGGCCCGTCGATCATGATATCGAGCGCCGGGGCGATACGTCCCGGCCGGCCGAAATCCCTTTCCCACGGCTGTTCGAAGCCGGGAATGCGCAGATTCGATACCGAGAAGCCGCACAGGCCCGCCTTCGGCTTCGCGCCCGTGCCGGTCGCGCCCTCGTCGCGGATCTCGCCGCCTGATCCGGTCGCTGCACCCGGAAACGGGGCGATCGCGGTCGGATGGTTATGCGTCTCGACCTTCATCAGGATATGGGTCTGATCCTCATGCTCGGCATAACGACCGTCGCGGCCGGGATAAAAGCGGCGGGACGCAGCTCCCTCGATGACCGACGAATTGTCGCTGTAGGCCACCAGCGTGCCGGCCGGACTCTTTTCATGGGTATTGCGGATCATCGCAAACAGCGAGGACTCCTGCCTCTCCCCATCGATCATCCAGTCAGCATTGAAGATCTTGTGCCGGCAATGTTCGGAATTGGCCTGCGCAAACATCATCAGCTCCGCATCGCTGGGGTTGCGCCCGAGCTGCGTGAAATTTTCCAGCAGATAGTCAATCTCGTCGTCCGACAGCGCCAGCCCCAGCGACGCATTTGCCTCTTCCAGCGCCGCGCGGCCGCCATCCAGCACATCAATCGTGACCAGCGGAGCCGGTGTTTGATGATCGAACAGCCGGTTCAGCCCGGACGCATCCGCATGCACCGATTCTGTCATCCGGTCATGCAGCAACGCCGCGGCACGCTCCCGCTGTTCCGCCCGCAGGCCATGCAGGCGATAGACGACACCGCGCTCCAGCCTGTTCAGGCGCTCAAGACCGCACAGGCGGGCAATATCGGTCGCCTTGGACGACCACGGGCTGATCGTGCCGATGCGCGGCGTCACCACGAACAGGTCGTCGGAGGCGTCCGCCTCGAATGCTTCCGGCGCATGCCCGAGCAACTCGCCCAGCAGTTCGCTGTCCTGCCGCGTCCAGGCCTGCTGTGACTCGTCCACCTCGGCGATATGCAGCCAGTGACTGTCGATCCGGTCCACCCCGATATCCGCCCCGGCCATGGCGGCCCGAAGCTTGTCATGGCGAAATTCGGACAGCGCGGACTCGCCCCTGAGCAGAATAATGCGGGTGGACAAAACGGAATCGGTCATGGACGGCATCCTAGGGTTTCGATGCCGGAAACCAAGCAGAAATCAGTCCCGCTCCGGCCCGAATGCAATCCACTTTCAGTAGATTTCAGGGACGAATCGCTGCTCGTTCATGTCGGGGCGCCGGTATTCGGCCGGCTCGGGCCGTGGCAACAACAAAACAATGCACCGGACAAGAAAAAACCCGCCGTTCGCGGGAACGGCGGGCCTGAAATCAGAACGTCCGGAAACGGTCAGGAAAGAGCCTTGACGCGTGCATTCAGACGGGACACGCGGCGCGATGCCTGGCGCGGATGGATCAGGCGCTTGCGGCCGGCACGGTCAAGCAGGGAAATGGCCTGCGACAATGCAGCGCTCGCAGCCGCCTTGTCGCCCGCCTCGACGGCGGCCAGCACCTTCTTGATGGAGGTGCGCATGGCAGACTTCTGGGTGCGGTTCTGCAAACGCTTTTTTTGATCCTGACGGGCACGTTTCAGTGCCGATGCATGATTTGCCACGTTGTTTGCTCCTGGCAGCATTGCTGCAATATTCGTTAAGGCGCGCAACCATAGCGCCAACGCATCCGATGTCAACCGCCGGACGATAACATGTGCCGAAACCGGAGCATGCACAAAACGATTCAGCCATGCTATGCTCCGCCACTGTACCGATTTAAACAAACATGGCGTGTATTCAACACCCACTGCGTCCGCAGCTTTTCAGATCAAGGAGGAATCTATGAAAGTTTTTGATGTCATGACCCATGGCGGGCTGACCTGCAAGCCGGAAGACACCCTGCATTCGGCCACCCAGAAGATGGTCATGCGCCGTTGCGGCGCCCTGCCGGTCATTGACGACAACGGCAAGCTGGTCGGCATCGTCACCATCCGGGACACGATGCTGCCGCTGTATCCCAATTTCGGCGAATATATCCACGATGCGAAAACCGCCCGCGATTTCGAGGACATGGAAAACAACTACAAAAGGGTCATGTGCATGAAGGTCAGGGAAGTCATGACCCCGGACCCGATGACGGTCGAGTCGGACACGCCGGTGCTGAAGGCGGCCTCCTACATGGGCCTGAAAAACCTGCGCCGCATTCCGGTCGTCGATAACGGCGAACTCAAGGGTATGGTCAGCATCGGCGACATCAACCGGGGCCTGTTCATCCAGCACGGCTGAGATTCGCATGCGTCCCTTCGCTCCACAGGCCCCGGCAGTCACCGGGGCCTGTTTTGCGTCGGACAGCCGGCCATGAGCAGGGAGGGGCTGCCTCCGCTGATCCGGGCCATGCTCGAGGCAGACTTCTACCCGCATCCGGTCACGGAGATCGAGCTGATCCAGACCCATATCTCCTGGGTCGTCCTGACCGGCCCCTGCGCCTACAAGCTGAAAAAGCCGCATGATTTCGGCTTCCTCGACTTCAGCACCCTCGAGCGCCGCGAACATTTCTGCCATCTGGAGCTGCAGCTCAACCGGCGACTGGCTCCCGAACTGTATCTGGATGTATTGCCGCTCTGCCGGCAGAGCGACGGATATGCCTTCGGCGAAGAAGGCGAGGTTGTCGATTACTGCGTGAAGATGCGCCAGTTCGGACGCACGGCACTCATGAGCGACCGCATCCGCGACCCGGACTTCGATCCGGGATGCATCGACACCCTGGCCGCCGACATCGCCGCCTTTCATGGCCGCCCCCCCTGTCCGGAAACGCTGCACGCGTTCGGCAGCCCCGAGCAACTGTTGCGCCACGTCCTCGACAACCTGGAGGCAGGCCGCGCGCTGAAGGAGACGGGCATCGCCACTCTGACCGGACAACTGGAGAAACACAGCCGGCAGGCCATCGCGCGACTGAAACCGCTCATCGAGGAACGCCGCAAACACGGATTCGTGCGCGAATGCCATGGCGACCTGCACATGAAAAACATCGCGCTGATCGATGGCCGCCCGGTCGCCTTTGACTGCATCGAATTCAGCGACGAATACCGCATCATCGACACGATGAACGATATCGCCTTCCTGAGCATGGACTGCGATGCCCGCGACAGGCCGGATCTGGGATTCCGCTTTCTGTCGCGCTATCTTGAACACAGCGGAGATTACGCCGGCCTGCGCCTGATGAATCTGTATACATCCTATCGTGCCGGCGTGCGCGGCAAGGTTGCCAGCCTGCTGGCCCGCGACCCGGCCATGGACGAATGCGAAAAAAAAGCGCAGATCGATGAAGCAAGGCGTTATTTTCTGCTGGCATCAAACTACTGGCAGACGCAGCCGCCGCGCCTGTTCGCCATCGGCGGATTGTCAGGCAGCGGCAAAAGTCATCTGGCCCTGCAGGGCTGCGGCCCGGAACGCGCCGTCATAATCAGTTCCGATGCGACGCGAAAGCGACTGGCCGAACAACACCCCGACCTGGCGCTGTACGGACAAACCATGACGGACATGACCTATGCGGCGATGTTCGACGCCGCCCGCATCTGTCTTGCGGCAGGTTTTCCGGTCATCCTCGACGCCACCTTTCTTGATCCCGGACAACGCAACGCCTGCCGCGCGCTGGGCGAACAGGCGGACGTGGAAACGGTCTTTTTCTGGCTCGACATGCCCGAAGAGGAGTTGAAGCGACGTATCATCCGCCGCGCCGGGCGCGATATCTCCGATGCCGACCTTCAGGTTCTGGACATGCAACGCCGACGTTACCGCAAGCCGGATGAAACGGACCTTTGCTTTCTCGACGACAGCGGCCGCTGGCCACCGGTTCCGGCACCAGCATAGCCCCTACAGCACCTTCACCGCCTGCGCCGCCAGACGGGAACGTTCGCTCGCCTTCAGCGCGATATGTCCGGCATGCTCCCAGCCTGCGAACTGCTTGACGACCCGCGTCAGGCCGTTGGTGTAGGCCGTCAGATACGGCGTATCGATCTGGGCATTGTTGCCGAGGATGACAATCTTGGAATCCTCGCCCATGCGGGTCACCAGCGTTTTCATCTGGTGCGGCGTCAGGTTCTGGGCCTCGTCGACAATCAGCCAGGTACGCGTGAAGGTGCGCCCGCGCGCATAGGAAAGGGCTGAAATCTCGATGCGGTGCTGGCCGAGTATATCGTTGATATTCTGTGCCTCCTCGCCCAGCAGCAACGACAGATTGTCGGTGATCGCCGCCATCCACGGCTCCATCTTCTCGCGTTCGGTGCCGGGCAGATAGCCGATATCCTGACCGCCCATCGGCACGGTGGCGCGGGTCACGAGAATCTTGTCGTACAGTCCCATATCCAGCGTCTGATGCAGGCCGCAGGCCAGCGCCAGCAGGGTCTTGCCCGAGCCCGCCAGCCCCATCATCGCCACCAGATCCAGATTGGCGTCCATCAGCAGATTCATGGCCATGTTCTGTTCGAGATTGCGCGCCTGCACGCCCCATACCGCGTGCCGTTCGTGACGGTAGGAAACGGTGTCATACAGATGCACGCGTCGCTGCTCATCGAGTTTCTCGCAGCGCATGGCCACCTCGCGCTCGCCCGGCAGAATCACGAAGCTGTGCAGCAACGGCAGTTCCATGTCCTCCGGCCAGCTCACGATATAGTGATTGCCGCGTTCATGTTCGACGACCTCCATGCTTTCGGCCATCGCCGTCCATGCCTCGTCGCTCAGACGCACCTTGCCGCTGGGCAGGACCGACAGGTCATCCACGACCTTGTCCGAGCGGTAATCCTCCGTGTGCAGTCCGAGCGCCCGCGCCTTGATGCGCAGATTGATATCCTTGGATACGAGAATCACGTGCCGGTCCCTGTGCTCCTGCTGCACCGACATCGTCACCGCGATGATGCGGTTGTCGCCACTGCCCTGGGCCAGCGAATCCGGCAGGATATCCAGCGCCCGGTGATTCAGCTCGAAAAACAGCCTGCCGCCCCCCGGCAGCGGACAGCCCTGCGACAGATCCTCGCACTCCTTGCTCAGCTCATCAAGCTGACGCGATGCCTCGCGGACATTGCGCGCCAGATCGTCAAAGCCCTTTTTGACATGATCCATTTCCTCCAGCACGACGATCGGCAGCACCACGTCGTGTTCGTCGAAACGGTTCAGCGCATTGGGATCATGAATCAGGACATTGGTATCAAGGATATAGATTTTGCGTTGTTCGCTGGCAGCCACTGTGCCTCCCCGTCGGTCCGGCATGCCCTGCATGCCTGTTGTTGTGCACATACTGTCAGAAGTTTTCCGGCAAGCCCAGCCAGGTAAATCGCACATGCGCGCCGGATGCGCCGGAATTCAAAAAGGCGCTTGACAGCATCCGCCGGATTGTCATTATTCGCGCCGTTCGCGGGAATAGCTCAGCTGGTAGAGCGCAATCTTGCCAAGGTTGAGGTCGCCGGTTCGAACCCGGTTTCCCGCTCCATATCAAGGGGGGCGCCAGCCCC
>JAJRVH010000165.1 GCA_021545625.1 Zetaproteobacteria bacterium | reverse complement strand
GGCGCATGTGCGCGTGCAGCTGATCCGCCCGAAGGTGGCCGAGCACGGCGATTATGCGTCGAACGTGGCCATGCCGCTGGCCGGCGTGCTCGGGCAGAAGCCGCAGGAGATTGCCGCCGATATCCTCCGGGCCGTGCACTGGCCGGAAGCCGTCGAGTCGGCCGAGGTCGCCGGGCCGGGCTTTATCAATATCCGTTTGAAGAAGGCCAGCGAGGCGGCTGTGCTGCGCACGATCATCGAGCAGGGGGACGCCTATGGTCGCAGTGAACCTGCCGGGCAGCCGGAGAAGGTTTGTCTGGAATTCGTTTCGGCCAATCCGACCGGTCCGATGCATGTGGGTCATGGGCGGGGAGCCGTGGTCGGCGATTCGCTGGCCAATCTGCTGGCCGTATGCGGCCGTGACGTGCAGCGCGAATACTATATCAACGATGCGGGCAATCAGATCGGCGTGCTGGCCGAATCGGTCTGGCTGCGCATGCGCGAATTGCAGGGGGAGACGATCGAGCTGCCCGAATCGGCCTATCCGGGTGAATATGTGATCGATATCGCCCGCGATTTGCTGGAGAGCAACGATTATCAGCAGTTGCTCGACATGCCTGTCGATGAGCGTCTGCAGCTGATCGGCAGGCAGGCGGTCGATGCGAACATGGCCATGATACGCGGCGACCTGGCCGCGCTCGGCATCGAGTTCGATGTCTATTTTTCGGAATTGCAGCTGCACCGCTCGGGACGGGTGACGGAGCTGATCGAGCGCCTGAAGGCCGATGGCGTGGTATATGAGGGCACGCTGCCGCCGCCCAAGGGCAAGGCGGTCGAGGATTACAGGCCGGTCCGTCAGCTGCTGTTCCGGACCACCGGTTTCGGCGATGACGTGGATCGGCCACTGGCCAAGCAGGACGGCACGCCGACCTATTTTGCGGCCGATATCGCCTATCACATGGACAAGTTCGAGCGCGGCTTCGAGCGCATGATCGATGTCTGGGGCGCGGATCACGGCGGCTATGTGACGCGCGTGCAGGCGGCGATGAAGGCGCTGACCGGCCGCGACGGGCAGCCCGACGTGCTGCTGGTGCAGATGGTCAATCTGACGAGGGACGGCAAGCCGGTGCGCATGTCCAAGCGGGCCGGCACGTTCGTCACGCTGCGCGAGGTGGTGGACGAGGTGGGGCGCGATGCGGTGCGCTTCAACTTCATGACCCGCAGGGCGGAGAGCCAGATCGAGTTCGATCTGGAAACGGCCAAGCAGAAGAACGACGAGAACCCGGTGTATTATGTGCAGTACGCCCATGCCCGCGTGCAGGCGATTCTGCGCCGGGCGGACGAAGAGGGGGTGACGCCGCTGCCGCCGCAGGAGGTGGACGTGTCGCTGCTGACGGCCGACGCGGAACAGCGCCTGATCGCGATCATGCTGGCCTACCCGGAACAGCTGAACAAGGCGGCCGAGCGACTGGAACCGTACCGGGTGGCGACCTATGTGATGAAGCTGGCGGCGGACTTCCACGGTTTCTATCACAAGCATCGGGTGGTGACCGGCGATCCGGCGCTGACCCAGGCGCGTCTGCTGCTGGTGGCCGGCGTGGGGCAGGTGATCCGCAATGCGCTGGCCGTGCTGGGCGTATCGGCGCCGGACCGGATGTGATGCGCAACGGGCGGCGCGGCTGATATGGCGGGGCAGGACTTCGCCCGCAACGAGGCACCGAGCCGGCCGCAGGCGGGCTCGGTGTTATCGCTGATGCCGGTCATGGCGATCCTGCTGGTGGCGCTGCTCTGTTTTGCCGGCGGCTACTGGCTGGGGCAGGCGCGCCATGCGCCGGCCGGCGCGGAAACCGCATCGGTGGATCGCGCGGAGCTTGCCAATCTGCAGGCCCGGCTGGCGCAGCAGCAGAGCGACATAGAACAGCTCGTACAGGAACTTCAGAAATGGAAGGCGCTGGCCAATCGCGACGCCAGCAGCAAGATCGGGGAACTGCAGTTCTATAGCGAACTGCCGAAGCAGAAGGTGATGCCGGCTCCGCTGTCCGGTTCCGCCCAGGCTTCCGGAACTGCACCGGACATTCCGCAGGTGCAGCGCGGCCACGAACCGGACGAGGCCTCGTCGCGCATGCTGGCGACAATTATCGGCCGGGAGATGCAGCGCGACGGGGCCTATGTGGTGCAGGTCGGGTCGTTTCGCAGAGAACGCGAAACGCGATCCCTGAAACAGCGTCTGGACGGGGCCGGTTTCAGCAGCTTTACCGAGCCGGTGGAACTGGCCGGCAAGGGGCGTTGGGTACGCGTCTATGTCGGTCCGTTCGACAGCCGCGCTGCGGCCGGGAACGCGAAACGGGCCCTGCACGAACGCCTGCACATCGACGGGCTGGTGCTGCACCACAAACGCTGATGTCGATGCCGGATCAACGACTCGCGGCGGCCGGGGCATGGCTGCGGCATGTGCTGGACGGGGCTTTCGATATCCGTCCGCTGGCCGGGGATGCATCTTTCCGGCGCTATTTCAGGGTCGATGAGGCCGGCGGACGGAGCTGGGTGCTGATGGATGCGCCGCCGGCACATGAGGATGTGCAACCGTTTCTGAGGGTGCGGGCATGGCTGGAAGATGCCGGCCTCAGGGTGCCGGCCCTGAGGGCGCAGGATCAGGCGCAGGGGTTCCTGCTGCTCGAGGATTTCGGCGATCTGACGTGGGCGTTGCACCACCGGCGCGGCGGGGATATGCGGCCGCTGTTCGGAGACGCCCTTCGGCAGCTATGTCTGTTACAGCAATCCCATCCCGGCGCTGAATTGTCGGTGTTCGACGTGGCGCGTATGCAGCGCGAATGCGACCTGTATCTGGACTGGTACCTGCCGGGGGTGGCTGGCCTGGAGCCGGACGGAGAGCAGCGGGCGGCGTTTCATACCTTTTTGCTGCCGTTTCTGACGGAAATCGGGAGTCTGCCCCGCGTGCCGGTGCATCTGGATTATCACAGCCGCAACCTGATGCTGCCGGCGGACGGATTGCCGCTGGGCGTGATCGACTTTCAGGACGCATTGGCCGGGCCGTTGACCTACGACCTGGCATCGTTGCTGTATGACTGCTATCAGGATTATCCGGAGCCGGAGCGGTATGCCTGGAGTTGCGAGTTTTTCCATATGCTGCCGAAAGGGCTGCGCGCCGCGTTCGCCGATGCGGATGACTGGCACAGGAAACTGCGCCTGACGGCTGTGCAGCGGCATATCAAGGCGATCGGCATCTTCGCCCGCCTTGCCTATCGCGATGGCAAGCGACAGTTTCTTGACGAGATTCCGCTTGCGCGCCGGCATCTGCGCGACGGCATGCGGGCGCTCGATATGCAGGCCGGCGACATGGCATGCCTTTTTGATGCCGGGCCTGTTCCTTGTCAGCGGCCTGCAAACGGGTAGGGTGCCCGTTTTTCAAGGAGTTTCCGATGCAGATTGCCAAGGATAAAGTTGTTTATATTGATTATACGCTGACCAATGATGCCGGCGAGGTGCTGGATTCCAGCCAGGGCGGAGAGCCTCTGGCTTATCTGCACGGAGCGGACAACATCATTCCGGGCCTGGAAAAGGCGCTGGAAGGCGGCAAGGCGGGCGACAAGATGCAGGTGTCGGTCGAGCCGGCCGAGGGCTACGGCGAGTACAATGAGGAGCTGACCCAGGTTGTGCCGAGTAGCATGTTCGAAGGCGTGGAGCAGATCGAGGTCGGCATGCAGTTTCAGGCCGAGACGCCGGGCGGCGTGCAGGTGATCCGGATCGCGGCGGTCGATGGCGACAATATCACGATCGACGGCAATCATCCGCTGGCCGGTCAGAAGCTGAATTTCGATATCACCGTGACCGAGGTGCGCGATGCCAGCGAGGAAGAGCTTGCCCATGGTCATGTGCATGGCGCGGGCGGTCATCATCACTGATTGCCGGGTGTTCTGAACCGGAAGGGCCGCTCGATCGAGCGGCCCTTTTTACATCCGGCGGAGTTTGTCAGTTGCTGGCGCAGGCCCGCAGATGGGTGTCGATCTTGAGGATGTGATTGACCAGCCAGCTGAGCAGGAAATCGTGCAGTTTCTTGATCAGGTCCTCGCTTAGCCCCTCGACCTCGAAGCGGTGAAGGTAATGTTTGTAGGCTTCCAGCAGCTTGTCGTGCTGTTCCTGATTTTTCTTGGCGATCGGGCATTTCTTCTGGCGCATGCAGATTTCCTCGTAGCAGAAGTGGCTGCGTGTATAGAT
>JAJRVH010000164.1 GCA_021545625.1 Zetaproteobacteria bacterium | reverse complement strand
TCCCGCCAGCAGACTGGCCAGACCCAGAAACACGGCTTTCAGTATGGCCCGCAGCAATCTTTCATCCAGCCGGCTGTGCAGGCCTGCCGCCCAGCGGGTCGCCTTTGGAACGGTCATCAGTATGCCGGTCAGCGCGCCGAGAAGAAACGAAGTCTGCTGTTGCATGGGCGAGTGCCATGCCGGCACCAGCAGCAGGTTCAGCAAAGCCGCCGCGCCGGCCATGACGACGCCGCAGAAGGCCGATGTGCCGACGGCCTGACGCAGGGGAAGCGAGCGGCGCAATAAAGGTACGAGCATGGTGCCGCCGCCGATGCCGAGAAGCCCGGAGACATAGCCGAGCGGCACGGAGGCGCCCAGCAGTCGGCCTGACCGGAAAACGCGGCGTGTCGTTTCAATGTGCCGTCCGTAATCCATCGCAACCCGCAAATCGATGGCAGCCAGAAGCAGCAACACCCAGCTCTCGGGAATATGCCAGGTGCTCCACAGCCCCAGGAAGGCGCCGATGATAAGCCCGGCAAGCAGGTGGCGTACGCTGGGGCCGTGGATATGTCCCAGCCGATAATGCGAGCGGGCCGAAAACACGCCGGTCAGCACAATGGCCAGCATGCTGGCCATGATCTGCATGGCGACCCCCTGATCCGGGGCGGGCATCAGCGCATAGAAGACAGGTACGTAGATCAGGCCGCCGCCGATGCCGGCTGTCGCCGCCAGCATGCCGGCCGCTGCGCCGGCGCCCAGGCCGACCAGCCATCCATAGGCGAGCATCCCCGTGTCCAGTTCGGGCATGGGATGATTATGCGCGGGGCCGTATGGAAAATGCCAGCATTTATACCATGTGGTGCAGGGGCGCGGGCATGTCCCGGTTGAGCGTCCACGGCGGCTGTCTGCGCAACAGGTCGAGATGATCCCGTTCCAGCAGATATTCGAGATAATCGTTATTGCGTATCATTTCATGCAGATAGAGATTGCCCGAGGATGAGAAAAATGCCTCCAGATAGCGGTATGCCTGCCGGAAATCCCTGTTCAGCCGTTGCTGAACGTGTCTGAAGAATCGGGGAGTCTTGCGCAGCAGCTCTTCGGGAGATCGGTAGCCTCCTCCCGGCGCATCGGTGCCGGTCATGCCGGCGGCAACGAATTCGGCATACAGCCGGTCCCGGCACTTTTCCAGATAGCATCGGTCCGCCATCTGGGCCAGCAGATCGGCGGTGCCCATCATTTTTCCCAGTCTCCGCAGGCGTACGTCGTCCAGCGGGATATCCTTTATCTGCATTTCGTAGCCGGTGAAATGCAGCATCTGGGCGCAGATTGAAACGGCATGGCCCAGCCCCAGCGTGGGGAGGTATTCGCTCAGAAAGCGGCCGCCCCGTGAAACATGGGTGCGCGTGTATTCCGATCCGTTTGTATGCCGGTGGTCGTTCCAGCGGCGGATATAGCCGGCATCGTGAAACAGCGCCGAGATGATACCCAGCAGGGCTCCCAGTTGGCCGATGCGTTTTTGCGGCCCGTGCGACTGCTCGTAACCATGAATCAGGCGTGCCATGGCCAGCGTGACATCCAGTGAATGCTGGAGATCGTGATAGGGAGCCTCGCAGGCCAGATAGCCCCGGTACTCGCCGCGGAACAGGCGATCCATGTCCTCGAAAGCCTGCTCCAGCGGCGCGGTCGAAATGCCGGGATACAGTTCGGCAAACAGCCTGCAGACTTCGCGGCAGACGTCCTGCGCCTCGGTGACATTGACGCTGTCTGAAACATCGTATTCGCTGCGTCGGTTCAGCATATCATCAGTATAGCCGTTTTTTTCCGTGGCCTCAGCCGGTCGGCGTATGCTTGAAAAGAAGATAGGCCTCGTATTCGCGAAGTTCCATTTTTCCCTGAATATACAGTTCCTGATCGGCCAGCGTGTCCGGGTCATCGATATGATGCCGCCTGTTGTGAGCCAGCGCCAGGTTACGGCGCTGCTGTATCTCCCGCGCATCGATCATCGATTCGCGCTGCATGGCTTCCTGTCGCCATTGATCCGCATCCTGATAGTCCATGGGTGGAATTCTAGGGAATTTTCGTTTTTTTGCATGTATGGCTTCTGTCATCCGGAATCGTCGAAAAATTGACGATATGCAGGTTGCAGGTTCATGCTGACGAAAGCGGCTCGTTTGGGGGGCCGACTATGATCCTGAAAGGAGTTTCACATGATGGAACATCAAACTCAACTCAACCCGAACAATGACAGCTTTGCCCACGGCTATCGCAGTCTGGACGTCAGCTATGAGGAGGAGCAGGCGCTGGCGTGGTTCAACATGCATGCCCGTCCGCGTCCGTGTTTCACGCCGGAACTGGTGACGGAGATTCTGGATTGCTGCGAGTATCTCGGCAGTCAGGAGAAGATCCGTTATATTGTCGTCGCTTCCGGGGTGCCGGGCATATTCAACCTCGGAGGGGACCTTCATCTGTTCCTGCAACTGATCCGGGCCGGCGACAGGGACGGACTGCGGAACTATGTGCGCATGTGCAATGAAATGGCATTGCGCAATCATCGCGGCATCAACGGCAAAATCACGACCATTTCGCTGGTTCAGGGCGATGCGCTGGGCGGCGGTTTCGAGGCGGCGCTGTCCAGTCAGGTGCTGATTGCCGAGCGGGGTACAAAAATGGGCCTGCCGGATATCCTGTTCAATCTGTTCCCCGGTGCCGGCGCTTACAGCCTGCTGTCGAGGAAGATCGGCATGGCGGCGGCCGAAAGGATCATCCTCAGCGGCCGCCTTTATTCGGCCGAGGAAATGTTCGATCAGGGCCTGGTCGACGTGCTGGCCGAGGAAGGTGCGGGCCGGCAGGCCGTATATGACTACATCGGCAAGGAAGCCCGCCAGGGCAACGGCGTGCGGGCCTTCCGAAGGGCCAGGCAACATACCAATCCGGTCACGGAGGAGGAGCTGTTTGCGGCGGCCGATGTCTGGGTTGAGGCGGCCTTCAGCCTTGAGGCAAAGGACCTGCGCATGATGGAACGGCTGGTAAAGCGGCAGACGGTCAGGGTCGGATAAGAGCATGGCGGGGCGAAAACCGGTGTTTTCGCCCCGCTTCTTATGACGCCGAAGGCCAGCGCTTTTCCTGATAATGTCGAAAAGCCTCAGCCGTTTCGTCCAGCACCTCCGTCAGCGTCTGGATGCCTCTGGCCATGCGGGCGCCATCCAGTCTGTCCCTGTCCTGTTCGAGCTTTTCACAGACGGTGGTGATGGCGGCGGCCCCCAGCGCGCCGGCGCTGCCCTTGAGCGTGTGAACCAGACGCAGGAACGTTTCCGGATCATGTTGTTCGGTGGCCCTGCGCATGCCCTGCAAGTGTTCATCGGCGCTGTCGATAAGCGTTCCTGTCAGTGTTTCCAGCTTTTCGCGCGTTTCCAGCACCCATACCAGTTCGTCCAGAGTGCGTTCATCAAGGATATCATCGTTCTGTCGAGGCTGGTCGCCGGCTTGCCGCGTTTTCTGTTCCGGGGCGAGACGGTGGATGCTTTTGAGCAGGGCGCTGACATCCACCGGCTTGGTCAGATAGTCGTCCGCGCCGGCCGCCAGGCACTCCTGCACGGTTTCAGGCAGGGCATCGGCGCTGAGCATGATGACGGGAACCCTGGCGCTGGTATCGGCAAAGCGATATTGCTTGAGCACATCCAGACCGCTCAGGTGCGGCATGTTCATATCGAGCAGCACCAGATCGTAGTCTTCATCGCCAAACAGCGCATCGAGCGCCTGGTCGCCGTTCTCGACGATGCAGAGCGTATGACCGGCCTTTTCCAGAATGTTGCGGATGACCTCCTGATTGATCGGGTTGTCTTCGGCCAGCAGGATCTTCAGCCGCGGGGATTTCTCCCTGTCCTCCGGCCTGACCATTGCGATCACGCCGTCATTCGGCTGGTGCATGATGCTGGAGGCATGCATCGCGTTGAACAGCAGCGATTCGTCGATCGGCATGTGCAGAACCGATGCGAAGCCGGCATTCAGCAGCAGCGGGTCGTCGCCCTGATATTCACCCTCGTCGATCAGGATCATCTCCAGATTGTTCAGCTCCTCTTTCCGGCGAATGGCTTCGGCCAGACGTACGGGCGTGCATTTGAGCAGGTTTCGTTCGATCAGCAGGATGTCGTAGGCCTTGCCCGTGCTCCAGGCATTGACGAGAAAGGAGAATAGCAGGGATTCGTTGTTGATGATCTCAGGCGCCGCTCCCCAGCGCTGCAGGGACGGCAATATGCGTTCGCGCAGCAGTCGGTCGCCAAGCAGCAGGATGCGTACATTGGCCAGTTGCCTGGCATCCCTGTCCTGTTTTTCGATATCGAACGGCAGACGGACGGTAAAGGTCGAGCCACGCCCTTCCTCGCTGGTCAGCGAAATATCGCCACCCAGAAGTTCGGTCAGGCTTTTGGCAATCGTGGTGCCGAGACCGCTGCCGCCGAAGCGGCGGGTCACGCTGCTGTCGGCCTGGGTAAACTGTTCGAAAATGGCGGCCTGCGCCTCTTGCGGGATGCCGATGCCGGTGTCGCTGATTTCAAATTGCAGCCTTAGCGCATCGTCGCTCCTGCTGGCCGCCGTCACTTTCAGCCGGACATGCCCCTGTTCGGTGAATTTTACCGCATTGCCGAGCAGGTTCAGCAGAATCTGCCGGACATGGCCGGCATCGCCGCGCAGCCGGAACGGGATGGACGGGTCGATATGGCTGTGGATCGAGATTCCCTTGGCCCGGGCCTGTCCCTCGAACAGCGCGACCAGGCTTTGTATAAGCTGATGCATGTCGAAGGATTCGCGCACGATTTCCAGCTTGCCGGCCTCGATGCGGGATATGTCCAGAATCTGTTCGATCAGATCGAGAAGATGGCGCGCGGATTCCCGTATCACCCTGGCAAAGCGCTGCTGCTCCTTGTCCAGCCGCGTGCTGTCGAGCAGGTCACCCATGCCGATGATGCCGTTCAGCGGCGTGCGAAGTTCATGGCTCATATTGGCAATAAACTGCGATTTGACACGGTTGGCTGCCTCTGCATCGCGCACGGCGCGGTGCAGGCTGTCGATCAGGCGCGCCATGAACAGCGGCACGACCAGAATCAGGGCAAGGTTGCCGATCGCCATATGCGGGTGCTGCATCCAGAACGGATTCAGCGCGATGACGCTTGAAAAACCGGCAATGGCCATCAGCATCGTACGATAGAAGGAGCGAATGCCGTAGCGGAACCCGTGGCCGGTGATGATCCAGAGATACAGGCCGATGAAGAGGGCGCCGTCCTCGCCATTGGCCTGATAGAGACAGATGGTCGTCGTGAGGATATCGCCTGCGGCCATCAGCAGGCGGCGAAATTCACCGGGAGCGCGCGAACGGATGCTCCAGACGAGGAACAGGACGGAGATCGCCAGATAGATCGTAATGACGGTCAGGATGAAGGTGTTGCCGGCGATCAGGAAATAGACGGAAATCACGAGCACGAGCATCAGCCGCGTGAAGGACTGCGCGCATTCCGGCGTTGTGCATTGGAACGGGGGCCGCTTCAGTCTGGAAAACGACCCGATGACTTTCTGAATCATCGCCTCAGTATAGCATGGGCATTCGAGGTTGAAATGCGGCCTTGTTTACAGCTGCCACACGGCCTTGCGAACGTGTTCAGGTTGCGGGATCTAACCATCGATATCCACGAAGATCATGCCGTTATCGGTGTGTACGGGGAAGGTTTCGACATCCTCGCAGGCGGGAGGGCTGAGCACCTTGCCGGTGCGGATGCAGAAACGGGCTCCGTGGCGGGGACAGATGACCTGGTCGCCTTCGCAGCGGCCGCTGGCCAGTTCGCCGCCGTCGTGGGTGCAGACATCCTCGATGGCATAGAATTCACCGTCCAGGTTGAAGATGGCGATATCGCCGGCATCGGTGCTGATGACCTTGTGCGTGCCTGCGGGGATATCGTCGGTCCTGCCGGCCTCGACCCACTCAGCCATGTGTTTCCTCCTGCATGATCGTCTTTGAGTTCTGTTCAGCCAGGCTTCCCGTCCAGGCGAGGCCGCATCAGGATGCCCGTATAACGCATGCCAAGGATGACGAAGGCAACCAGCCAGCAGCCTGCGCTGAGGTATATGGCCAGGTCAAGCCGGGACGGATGAAACAGGGGCAGGAAAACGCGAACCGCCGAAGCGACGAATATTAATATGAACGCAGGAGCGATACCGGGCAGGGCATGGATGCGGCGGCCGGTATGACCGAGTGCGACCCGGGCCATCATGCCGGTTGTAAACAGGCCGATGCCTCCCAGCGTCCATGCATGAAGGGCCTGCATTTCGCCCCGGCCGAGCCAGGTCGTGCCGGCATAAAGCAGGAAACCTGCGATGATCCAGGCATAGCCTGCATGCAACACCCACAGCATCGGTTGTCGCAGGATCGCCGGATCAAACCAGCCGATCAGGCGAAGGCCGTGCACCAGCGCCGCCAGCAGCGATGCGCCGATGATCAGTGGCGCCAGGTCGTTGCCTGTGGCGATGGCCGCTGCAAGCAGCAGAATCGAGGGCAGGGCCAGTTGTTCGGTTTGTTCGTTTGTCCGGGGCATGCTCCCGATAGCCTGCCGCATGAAGAACGGCACGACCCGTCCGGCAATCACCGATATCAGCCCGATGATCAGGCAGGTCGCCGCCTGCAGGGCCGGCGTGGCGGTGTCCGTCGTGATGCCGATTGCCTCCAGATGAACGGCTGCATTGCATGCGGCCATCAACAGCAGCAGTGCGGGGACCGGGTAATTGCGGACTTGTCCCTTCTTCAGGATCGGCCGGCCGAGGATGATGGCCAGCAATGGCAGGAAGAGCATGTCGAGTCCCGCGAAGACCACAGGAGATATCGACGGCATGGCATATAGCAGGCGGGGCAGCAGCCATAGCACGGCCAGCATGGCCAGCGGCAGGCCGGTCGGTGTCGGCAGCCCCGTCCAGTTGCGCACCGCGGTAAGCAGGAAGCCAGCGATGATCGCGGCCGTATAGCCAAAGAGCATTTCATGGCCATGCCAGAGGCGCAGTCCGAAACGGGTATCCATCCAGCCTGCCGAAAAACCGTAGAGCAGCATGGCCATCAGTAGCAGTGCGGAGAGGATGCCGGCCAGAAAGAACGGTCGGAACCCCAGGGCCAGCGGAACCCATCGCGGCCCCGGATTGTTTCCGGATGCCATGACCGTGACAGGGCTATCTCCGGCCATTTTCGCTAGGACCTGTTCCCGCAAATTCCGGCGCATGTCGCCGCTGCGCCGAATGGATGCATGCGTGGGCAGCGAGCCGCGTGATTTGGCAGCGCCAAACAAGCGGTGAGCAACGCAGGCAGGCGCCATCTCGGGGCGCGGCCCAAAGGGACGGCGCCGGGCTTCGTGCGCTGCGGCGTATTCCTCGCGGATGTGCAACCGGCACATCCCGCTCGGAATGCCTTGCATCGCATCGAATTCGGTGTCTTCGACAACACTGGAATGTGCGGGAGCAGGCCCTAGAACATGCCCAGCTGCAGTCTGGCCTCGTCCGACATCATCGACCGGTCCCAGACCGGGTCGAATACCAGCTCGACGTGCACATCGGTGACATTGGCGACCGACAACACCTTCTGGCGGACATCATCGACGATGAACGGCCCCATGCCGCAGCCGGGCGCGGTCAGCGTCATGACGATCTCGACATGGTTGCCGCCGTCGTCGGTATCGACGACATGGCAGTCATAGATCAGGCCGAGATCGACGATATTGACCGGAATTTCCGGATCGTAGCAGGTTTTCAGCACATTCCAGATTTCCTGTTCGTCGACCGGTCCGTAAGCAGCAGGCCTGTCATCGGTTTGCTTGCCGGCCTCCGCAACGGCCCCGGTCTGTTCCGCAGCCAGTCCCAGTGCATCGGCGTCCTTGCCCTCGATACGGGCCAGATTGCTGTTGACGCTGACCGTATAGGAGCCGCCCAGTTCCTGCGTGATGCGCACCTGCGCGCCGGCAGGTATCGTCACTGGCGTGCCCAGCGGAATCAGGATCGCATCGACATCGCGGGTGGTGGTGATCATCTTTCCGACACTCATCGCCTACTCCGTTCTGGCCGGCTGGTCGCTGCCCTGCACGGCCGATTTCATCGTATGCCAGCACAGCGTCGCGCATTTGATGCGACTGGGGAATTCGCGCACGCCGGCCAGAACGGCCAGCTTGCCGAGGCGCTCGTCGTCGGGCATTTCCGACAGGTCCGATGTCACCATATGCTGGAAATCATCGAACAGATGTTCGAAGTCCTTCACCGGCCGCCCCTTGATCGCGTCGGTCATCAGCGACGCGCTGGCAATCGAGATCGCGCAGCCCTCGCCCTCGAAGGAGACATCCTCGATGATGCCGTCATCATCGATCTTCAGATAGATATGCAGCTTGTCGCCGCACAGCGGGTTGTAGCCGTCGGCCTCGTGGCTGCATTCGCTCAGCTTTCCAAAGTTGCGCGGGCTCTTGTTGTGATCGACGATCACCTGCTGGTACAGATCCCTCAGGTCAAACATGATGGCTCCCGTTTCATGCGAACATATCCCTGGCCTTCTCAAGTGCTGCGAACAGCACATCGATCTCGGCCCTTGTGTTGTAGGCGGCAAACGATGCGCGGGCCGTGGCCGGCACGCCGAAATGCTGCATGACCGGCATCGCGCAATGATGGCCGGCGCGGATGGCCACGCCCTCGCGATCGAGGATCGTGCCCAGATCGTGCGGATGCACACCGTCGATCGTGAATGACAATACCGTGGCCTTGTGTTCGGCCGTGCCGACCGGACGCAGGCCGTCAAATCCGTTCGCCTTCTCCGTGGCATAGGCCAGTAATGTCTGCTCGTGTCTGGCCAATGCATCGATGCTGTTGTCTGTCAGCCAGCCGGCCGCGGCCGCAAAGCCGATGGCGCCGGCGATATTGGGCGTGCCGGCCTCGAATTTGTACGGCAGCTCGTTGTACTGCGTCTTCTCGAACGTGACCATCGTGATCATGTCGCCGCCGCCCTGATACGGCGGCATGGCCTCCAGCAGGGCCTCCCTCGCATACAGCAGGCCGATGCCGGTCGGTCCGTACATCTTGTGCGCGCTGGTGACATAGAAATCGCAGTTCAGCGCCTGCACGTCGATGGGCATATGCGCCACGGCCTGTGCGCCGTCCACCAGTACCTTCGCGCCGGCCGCATGGGCCTTTTCGATGATGTCCGCCACCGGATTGACTGTGCCCAGCGCATTGGACAGGTGCACGATGCCGACCAGCTTCGTGCGCTCGCTCAAAAGTCCGTC
>JAJRVH010000163.1 GCA_021545625.1 Zetaproteobacteria bacterium | reverse complement strand
TGCACCCAGCCATTCAGCCTGACCTCTTGACCGATATGCATGACCCTGAAGTCTCCGCAATGCGTCCTTGGCAACATGCTCACCACCTCCGTCTGTATGGCCCGCTCCCGCAGGCCGCCTTTCGCGTGGCGCACGCTAGCGCCAGCCAGACAGCAGGGCAAAGAAATAAGGCGCCTCTAAAGCTTCAGGGCATCGGCATCCACGCCAATCAGACGGACAGCAAGGCGTCGAGACGGTGCCGGAAACGCTCCAGCGCCGAATCGGGGGTATAGAAATGCGGCGACAACCGGATGGCGCCGTCGCGCAGCGCGCAAATCACCCCCCCTTGCATCAGCTCGCGATACAGCCATGCATGCCAGCGCTCGTCCCGTCCACGCCCCCTGAAGCAGACCACGCCCGACTGGCGACACGGATCATCCGAAGTCGTCAGCACCAGCCTGTCATCGGCACGAATCAAGCGGCGCAGGGCACGGGCCCTGTCCAGCACCAGCTTCTCCACCTTCTGCATGCCGATCTCCTCGAACAGTGACAGGCTGGCGGCAAGCGCATGGATGCCGAGCATATTCGGACTGCCCGGCTCGAAACGCCGCGCCGAAGCGGCCGGCCGCCATGTCGGGGCATCGAAATCGCCACAGCGCTCGACCATATGCCAGCCGTATTGCAATAACCGCAGACGCTCCCTGGCCTCAGGCCGGCTGTAGAATACGGCCAGGCCTTCCGGCCCCAGCAGCCACTTATGGCCGTCGGCCACGACAAAATCGGCCCGACATCGCCGCACATCGACATCCAGCGCCCCGAGACTCTGGATCGCATCGATGCAGAACAGCACGCCCTGCCGCCGGCAGATTCCTCCCAGACATTCAAGATCCAGCCTGAATCCCGACACATACTGTACGGAGCTGACGCTGAGCAGGCGCGTACGCGCATCGATCTGTTCGGCCAGGGCCGCCTCCGCATCCGCAGCCGTCTCCACATCGACCAGGCGCAATTCGACCCCCTGCCCTTCAAGCGCCTGCCAGACCATGCGGTTGGACGGAAATTCATGCCGCGTCGAAACAATGTTATCACCGGCCTGCCAATCCAGACCGAAGGCGATCAGGGACAGCCCCTCCGACGTGTTTTTAACCAGCGCGATATCGTCTTCCGAACCGGCATGGATCAACCGGGCCAGCTGCCGCCGGAGCTGTCGTTCGCGCTGCAACCAGCCCGGATAACCGGCAGCGCCCTGATGCAGGTTCTCATCGGCAAATGCCCGGACCGCGGCCGCGGTCCGGGCCGGCCAGACACCGACTGCGGCATGATTCAGGTAACAGATATCCTGCCGCAACGGAAACTCGTCATGCCATGCGGCAGCCAAGGGTCAGTCCCGGAAATTCGTGAACGACAGGGGCCGGTCCGCCTCCATCTCCCTCACCAGCGCCATCACGGCCTGCAAATCGTCCCTCTTCTTGCCGCTCACCCGCACGTGATCGCCCTGGATCGAGGCCTGCACCTTCATTTTCGCATCCTTGATCTTCTTGACGATCTTCTTGGCAAGCTCGGTGCTCACCCCCTGCTTGATCCGGATCTTTTGCCGTTTGGTGCCGCCGCTGGCATCCTCCGGTTCGCCGTATTCAAGACAGGACGGCTCCAGCTTCCTGCGTACCAGCTTGGCGCGCAGAATTTCGGTGACGGTATTGAGCTTGTTGATATCGTCGCCCACGACGGTGATCGTTTCGCCGGCCAGTTCAATGCTGGCTCTGCTGCCCTTGAAATCGTAGCGGGTCGTGATCTCCTTGATCACCTGGTTCACGGCATTGTTCATTTCCTGCATATCCGTTTCGCTGACTATATCGAAGCTTGGCATGCTCATCTCCTGTGTCTGTGGAACCCTTGCCGGAAAGCCCCTGAAAGCGGCACCGACCACCGCCATCAAGGCCCTGCAAGTTCCATAAAGTCGAAACCCTGCCGCCATCATCTTTGACAAGCAATGCGTCAGCCCCGATCATGCGTCTGGGCAGGATATGCGATAAGCGGTCAAGGGAGCACTATGAGCGAGGCCTTTCACAGGGATTTTTCCGAACGCAGCGGCAACGCCAGGGTGCGCTCGCTGCGCGCCCGCCGCAAACATCGCAAGTCGACGAACCGCCTGAGCATTCCGGCACCCGGCTGGTTCCCGGTGGCCGGCGCCGCAATCGGCTTCGCGCTGATCCTGATGCTGGTTTCGGTGGCCGGCAAACCGGTCGATGCGCGGGTTTCGGCCGATCAGGAGGAATGGCTGGCCGCCGAGTTACCATTGGCCGTAGAGGTCGGCACCGCCCCCAGACGCACCGTTCTGAAGCCCGGCGATAACAGCCAGGCCGCCCTGCAGCGACTGGGTTTCGACCCAATGACCGTCCAGCGCATCATCAAGGCTGCCGGCAAGGTTTACCCGCTGGCCCGCGTTCGGGCCGGCCATACCTTTGAACGCATGGATCATGCCCGCAATATCGATGTCTATTATCACGTCGATGCCACGACGCGTCTGCGTCTGTGGCGACGCGCCGACTCGCAAACCTGGCAGGCAAGCCTCAGCCAGCGTCGGATCACCCGTCGCCAGCATGTGGCCTCGGCCACCATCGAAGGCAGCCTGCTGGCCGCTGCGGCCCGCGCCGGACTGGATGATCGCACGGCCATGAATCTGGTCGATATCTTTTCCTGGGACATCGACTTTGCCCGCGACATCCGCAAGGGGGACCGCTTTCGCGTCCTGTACGAAGAACAATTCGACGAGAACGGCAAATCGATCGGCAGCGTCATTCTGGCCGCGGAATTCGTCAATCAGGGCCGGCATTACAAAGCCGTCCGCTACGAACAGCAGAACGGCCGGACACATTATTTCACACCGGACGGCAAAAGCATGCGCAAGGCTTATCTGAAGGCGCCAGTCAAATTCTCGCGCATCTCCTCCCGCTTCCAGGCGCGGCGTAAACATCCGGTGCTCGGTTATACCCGCGCCCACCGGGGCGTGGATTACGCCGCCCCGTCGGGCACGCCGATCCACGCCATCGGCGACGGGCGCATCGTCTTCGCCGGCTGGAAAGGAGGTTATGGGCGCTTCCTCCTGATTCGCCACACCAACAGCAGCCACAGCACAGCATATGCGCATATGCGCGCCTTCGCGCGAGGCATCAAAAAGGGCAAGCGCGTGCATCAGGGGCGAATCATCGGCTATGTCGGCATGACGGGGCTCGCCACCGGGCCGCATCTGCACTTCGAATTCCGCCTGCGCGGACGGGCTGTCAACCCGCTGACCATCAAGCGCAGCCCGGCCCGTCCTGTCGCCAGGGTGGAAATGGCGCGCTTCCGGCAACAGACTGCGCCGCTGCTGTCGCATCTGGATAACATGCCCGCCGATCCGGCATGGGGCTGACCAGCACTTGCGGCCCGAACACCGAAACCCGGAGAAACATGTGAATCATCCAAGGAACGAGTGGCTGAACAAGGCCCGCAAGGTTCTCGATATCGAAATCGCCGCCCTGCAGGCGCAGCGCGATGCACTGGGAGACGCCTTTGTGCAGGCCGTCAGGACGATTCTGGACATCGACGGCCGGCTGGTTGTCGTCGGCATGGGGAAATCCGGCATCATTGCCAAAAAGATTGCCGCCACCTTCGCATCAACCGGCACGCCGGCCTTTTTCGTGCATGCCGCCGAGGCACAGCATGGCGATCTGGGCATGATCACCGGCCATGACGCCGTACTGGCACTGTCGCATAGTGGAGAGACTGCCGAAGTATGCGGACTGTTACCCGAAATACGGCGGCGCGGCGCCACTGTCATCGCCATCACCGGCAACACCGCGTCCACGCTG
>JAJRVH010000162.1 GCA_021545625.1 Zetaproteobacteria bacterium | reverse complement strand
CGATCCTGCTTGAGGCATCGGGCAACATCACGCTGGACAATGCCAGACAATACGCCGAAACAGGCGTCAACCGCATCGCCATCGGCGCCATCACCCACTCGGCGCCGGCGCTGGATATGTCCATGCTGGTGTGGCAGGCATGAGCACGAACGCCGCGCGCGAACATATCCTCAGACGCCTGAGCGAAAACGGGGAGCCGCTGTCGGGCGATGTGCTGGCCGGCGAACTGAATCTTTCGCGAACCGGCGTATGGAAACATATCCAGGCCTTGCGACAGCAGGGAGCCGACATCGTGGCCCGCGCCGGCAAGGGCTATCAGCTGCAATCGGAGGTGTTCAGCCACGCCGTTCTCGCCGACAGGCTGGACACGCGGCTGATCGGCAACGAAATCCGCATCCTCGAAGAAACCGACTCCACCAACCGCCAGGCCATGCTGGCGGCCGAACGGGGAGAGGCGGCCGGTCTTGTGGTCTTCGCCGAACGCCAGCTGGCGGGCCGCGGACGCATGGGCCGCCCGTGGCATACCCTGCCCGAATCGCTGGCCTGCAGCGTCATGCTCAGGCCGCCCCTGCCGCCGGAAAAGGTGCCGCAGCTGTCGCTTATGACTGCCGTGGCGCTGCATCAGGCGATCTCCGCCTTTGCCCCGGACATTGCGATCAAGTGGCCGAACGACCTGCTGTATCGGGGAGCCAAACTGGCCGGCATCCTGACCGAAATGCGCGCCGAGCCCGGCCATGTGCATGCCGTCGTGCTCGGTTTCGGCATCAATCTGGCCGCGCCGGTCGAAGGCTGGCCCGCCGATATCGCCCGCACCGCGACCGATCTGAACACGCTCTGCGCCCGTCCGCCATCCCGGCTCGAACTGGCAACCTGCGTGCTTCATGCACTGGACGAATGGTACCACCGTTATCTGGAGGAGGGTTTCGCGCCGGTTCACCGCGCATGGTGGCAGGCTCACGCGGCCTCGGGCTGCAAGGTGCGCGTGCATGACGGTCAGGCCTATGTCGACGGTATTGCCAGCGCCCTGGACGATGACGGCGCCCTGCTGCTTCAGACACCGGCCGGCACCCGGCGCATTATCGCCGGCGATCTGGAGCTGATGTGAAGCACGAATCGGGCGAGAAACTGCTGCTGGCGGATATCGGCAATACGCAGATGGTGTTCGGCCTCTACCGCGGGCGAGAGCTGCTGGCCCACTGGCGCCTGTCCAGCGAACGCAACCTGACGCCCGACGAACTGGCCTGGCAGCTGCACGGCATGTTCGAGCAGTCCGGCCACGCAGCCGGCGATGTCGGCGGTATCATGGCGGCCAGCGTGGTGCCGCATCTGGATGCGCCGCTGGCGGCTGCCTGCGAGCGCGTTTGCGGCCTTGCCCCCGCCTTTGTCGGCAGCGCCGAAGTCAAAACCGGCATGGCCGTGGACTACAAAAACCCCCGCGAAGTCGGGGCCGACCGCATCGTCAACGCGGTGGCCGCCCGCGAACAATACGGCGCTCCGGTCATTGTGCTGGATTGCGGCACGGCCACGACCTTTGATATCGTTTCCCCCGCCGGCCGCTATGCGGGAGGCCTGATCCTTCCCGGCATCGAGGTGGCGCTGGCGGCCCTGTGCCAGCGGGCCGCCAAGCTGCCGGAGGTTTCGCTGACGCGCACCGACACCCTGATCGGCCGCGACACGGCCGGCAGCATGCAGGCGGGCAGCTACTGGTCCTCGATCGACGGCATCAGCGGCCTGATCAGTCGTCTGAAAAGGGAAAACGGCTATGCCGGCGCTCCGGTCGTTGCCACTGGCGGCCTGATCCCGCTGCTGCGCAATGACCTTCCGGACGTCGATCACCACGAACCGCATCTGACGCTGAAAGGCCTGCTAATACTGGCCGAAAGGCATTTCCGGCATGCTTAGGGCCGGCAGGGCGGCAGGTATGGCCATCCTGCTGGGTCTGGCCTGGTTTGTCTGGCAACCGCCCGCTCCGGCACCCGGGCCCGTTCCCGTCGTCGCCTCCCTGCCCGAGCCCCCCGCCGGTGATATGGCAGGAATGTCCCGCCCCAAAGAAGCTGCCCCCGAAAACACAGCACAGGCCTTCGCTCCTCCGCCCGCCCGGCCGCACTTGTGGCGCGTCGTCACGCGACGCATCGTCTGGAAAGCGGCCGTCAGAACCCTGGAACAGCGACTCAGGGATGCGGGGCTGCAACCGATCAAGATCCGCCGAAAGGAGCCTGTCATCATGCATGCCTTCGACGATGCCTCGCTGTTCGCCACCGCCAGTGCCGCCGAGGCAGCGAGGCGGGAATGGCAAAAGCAGCATATCGAAGCGACCGTCATCAAGGCCAACATTGAGGTCGGCAAGGATATCTATATGGTCGGCCTGGGTCGTTTCTACCTGACCGAATACGCTGAACAGATCCAGAACCGGCTGAAACAGATCGGCAAGCCCTACCGTTATGAGCGTCGTACGGTCACCATCCCCGTTTATCGCTTCACATTTCCGCCGCGGGACAAGAGAGCGGCGGAAAGCCTGTGGCAGAAGCTGCAAAACCTTGGCGTGGCAACGCCGGTGCTGATGCCGGAAAAGGAGTTCCGCAAGGCCTACGGGAAAACCACATAAGGCCAGCCGAAAAAGGCGCGGGGGATACCGCTCAGGCCCGGATCAGCTCCGCGAAACGGTCGAACAGATAATCGGCGTCCTGCGGACCCGGGCTGGCCTCGGGATGGTACTGAACGGAAAAAACGGGCCGGTTCTTTACGCGCAGTCCCTCGACCGTGCCGTCGAACAGGGAACGGTGCGTGATCTCGACATGGTCGGGAATATGCGCATCGCTGACCGCGAAACCATGATTCTGGCTGGTGATCTCGATCCTGCCGGTGGTTTCATCCCTGACCGGGTGATTGCCGCCGCGATGACCGAACTTGAGCTTGAAGGTGGACAGGCCGAGCGCCTGCGAAAGCAGCTGAT
>JAJRVH010000161.1 GCA_021545625.1 Zetaproteobacteria bacterium | reverse complement strand
GTCGAGGTCAAGGTGCGGGAGTCCGATCTGGGAGTCGGGGCGGTCGGCCAGCAGGCCGCGGGAACGCCGAAGGGTGGCGGCGGCAGCTATGCGGGGCGGGTGATCAGCATCCATCACCAGCTCGATGCCGCGACCCGGACCGCAGGCGTACGCCTGCAGGTGGACAATGTCGACGATGCCCTGCATCCGGGCATGTTCGTCAGCGCCGAAATCGCAACCGGCCGCGGTGCCCCGGTTCTGCTGTTGCCGGAGGCGGCCGTGCAGCGACAGGGCGGCGAGCTGATCGTGTTCGTCGAGGAGGAACCCGGCCATTTCGAACGGCGCGAGGTGAAGACCGGCCGAGCCTCCATGGGCATGGTGCCGGTGCTGGAGGGGCTGAAGGCCGGCGAGCCGGTCGTGATCAGCGGCGCTTTCGTGCTGGCTTCGGAACTGGCCAAGGCCGGTTTTGAAGTGCATAACCACTGAGGGCGGCCATGTTTGTGCGAATGATTGATGTTGCGATCAACAACCGTCTTCTGATTCTGATGCTGCTGGTCGGTTCGATGGCCTATGCGCTGTTTGTCGTGCCGAAGCTGAATCTGGATGCCTTTCCCGATGTGACCAATGTACAGGTGCAGATCAATACCGAGGCGCAGGGGCTGGCCGCCGAGGAGGTCGAGCAACTGATTACCTACCCGATCGAGGCGGTGATGTATGCGCTGCCCGATGTCGAGGAGGTACGCTCGATTTCGAAGACCGGCCTGTCGGTGATCACGGTCGTGTTCAGGGAGGGCACCGATATCTATTTCGCCCGGCAACTGGTTTTTCAGAAGCTTCAGGATGCGCGCCAGACAGTACCGGCCTGGGCCGGCACGCCGAAGATCGGGCCGAACACCTCCGGGCTCGGGCAGGTGTTCCAGTATATCATCAAGGCTGATCCGGAGGCAGGCTATGATGCGCTGAGCCTGCGGGCGCTGAACGACTGGGTCGTCAAACTGATGCTGATGCCGGTTGCGGGCGTGACGGATATCCTTTCCTATGGCGGCGAGGTGCGGCAGTACCAGGTGCGCATCGATGCAGGCAAGCTGTTGTCCTACCGCCTGCATGTGTCCGATGTGGTTCGGGCCATTCGTGCCAACAACCGCAATGCCGGCGGCTGGTATCTGCCGCAGGGAGACGAACAGCTGGTGATACGTGGCGTCGGCTGGGTGCCGGGCGGCGAGGACGGCCTGTCGGCGATTGCGGCGATTCCGGTACGCACTGTCAACGGGATTTCGGTGCGCGTGCGCGATGTCGCGACGGTCGCCTTCGGTGGCGAGATTCGCCAGGGCGCGGTAACGATGATGGAACGGGACGGGCAGGGTGGCGTGCGCAATCTCGGGGAAGTCGTTGTCGGCATCGTGCTCAAGCGTTTCGGGGCCAATACGAAGAATACGATCGACGATGTCAAGGCGCGCCTCGAGATTGTCCGGAAATCGATGCCGGCCGGCGTGACGATCCAGCCTTTCTACGATCAGTCCGACCTGATCGACAAGGCGGTCTGGACCGTCGAGAAGGCGCTGCTGGAAGCCTTCGTGCTGATTATCATCATCCTGTTCCTGTTTCTGATGAATGTGCGCGCGGCGACGCTGGTGCTGCTGTCGGTGCCGATCTCGGTGCTGTCGGCGCTGGCCGTGATGGAGCATTACGGCATTTCGGCGAATCTGATGAGCCTGGGCGGGCTGGCCATCGCCATCGGCATGATGGTCGACGGCTCGGTGGTCATGGTCGAGAACATCTTCAAGCATCTGGAGCGCAGCGCGCCCGGCGATCACGGTATTGCCCTGCGCATCGCCGAGGCATCGCGCGAGGTGGCGCGGCCGGTGCTGTTCGCGGTTCTGATTATTCTGCTGGTGTTTACGCCGCTGTTCGCACTGCAGGGGGTCGAGGGCAAGATGTTTACGCCGATGGCCTTGTCGATCTGCTTCGCGATGTTCGCGTCGTTGCTGGTGGCGCTGTTCGTCATGCCAGTGCTGGCCAGCTATCTGTTTACCAGGGGCGTTGTGCACCGGGACAGCCCGGTGCTGGCACCGATTGCGCGCGCCTATCACGGGTTGCTGAAAAGCGCGCTGGCCGCTCGTCGCAGGGTCGTGGGTGGCGCGGCCGCAGCCTTCGTGCTGACGTTGGCCGCAGTACCGTTTCTGGGCACCGAATTCGTACCGGAGCTTGAAGAGGGAACGCTGGCCGTGCGCGTGACGCTGGCGCCTTCCTCGTCGCTTGCCTATGCCAGGGCGACGGGAGAGAAGCTGGAGCGGGTGCTGATCGAGAACTTCCCGGAGGTGACCTATGTTTCTGCCCGTACCGGCCGCGCCGAGATTGGAGGCGACCCGGAGCCGGTATCCAATGTCGAACTGTTTGTCGGGCTCAGGCCGGTATCGGAGTGGACCAGCGCTCCCGATCGGCCGTCGCTGCAACGGCTGATGCGCGAGAAGATGGAGGTTGTGCCGGGCGTGCTGATCGCCTTTACGCAGCCGATTGCGATGCGCGTCGACGAATTGCTGTCGGGGGTCAAGGCGGCGCTGGCGATCAAGCTGTTCGGCCCGGATCTCGCGGTGCTGGCCGAAAAGGGGCGGCAGATCGAGGCGCTGACGCGCAAGGTCGAGGGCACGCGCGATGTGGCCATGGAACAGATCGAGGGCGAGGCGCAGCTGGTGATTCGTCCGGATCGCAGTCGCCTGGATCGTTACGGCATTGCCGTGGATGAGGTGATGAGCCTGGTGGCCGATGCCATCGGGGGAGCGGCGGCCGGGCAGGTGATATCGGGCAACGAACGCTACGATATCTATGTGCGCCTGGACGAGCCGTTTCGCAACAGTGCCGAGGCAATCGGTCAGCTGATTCTGCAGGCGCCGGATGGCGCCTGGGTGAGGCTGGAAGACGTGGCCTCGATCGCGATCGAGCAGGGGCCGCCGATGATCAAGCGAGACGACGTGCAGCGCCGCGTCGTAATTCAGAGCAATGTCGAGGATCGATATGGGCTCGCTGGTTGCGGAGCTGGACCGGCGTATCCATGCCTAAATCGATCTGCCGCCGGGCTATACGGTCGTATTCGGCGGTCAGTTCGAGAACCAGCAGCGCGCCCAGGCCAGGCTGATGATCGTCGTGCCGTTGTCGCTGCTGATGATCTTCCTGCTGCTCTATTTCATGTTCCATTCGGTTGGTCAGGCGGCGCTGATCATGCTCAATGTGCCGATGGCGCTGATCGGCGGCATTCTGGCCTTGCTGATCTCGGGCCAGTATCTGTCCGTGCCGTCCAGCATTGGTTTTATCGCGCTGTTCGGGGTGGCTGTGCTTAACGGCGTGGTGCTGGTCGATGCGATCAATCGCCATCGGGCCGGGCGTCTCGATATCGACGAGGCGATCCGGCACGGAGCCGAGAGCCGCCTAAGACCGGTGCTGATGACGGCAATGATTGCAGGGCTCGGCCTGATTCCATTGCTGCTGGCCAGTGGCATCGGTTCGGAGATTCAGCGGCCGCTGGCCACGGTTGTGGTTGGTGGCCTGGTGTCGTCGACGCTGCTGACGCTGTTTGTGCTGCCCTGTCTGTACGAATACTTCAGCCGCGGCAGTGAGGCATAGTTTCAGGGGGTGTCGTCAAGCTGTCGCAGCACCTTTTCCGGCGTCGCATCGCCAAGGCAGCGGTCGTCGACGGAGGCGACCGGTGCATAGTGGCAAAGCCCCCGGCAGTGCCCGGCCATGGCCGGGTAGCCGGCGGCGCGCAGCGCCTCGAGCAGCTGCGGGCCGCCGTATTCGCCGCATTCGGGGCCCTGGCAGACTTCAACGGCGGTCATGCCGTCAGCCGCGGCGCTTCAGCGTGTTGCGGTCGGTATGATGGAACAGGCCGCTGTTGCCGGGGATATCAAGCTGGGTGTCTTCCTCGTAGCTGAAGCTGTCCCGGTCGTGGATGGTAACATCCAGTTCGTAGCGGACAGTGCGGAACTGTTTGTCCAGAAAGGGGTTCGATGAAATGCCGAACGTGGCCGATCCGACATCGGCGGCCATGGAAAAGGCCGTATCATCCGCTTCCGCCGTGCCGCCGGCCAGCACATTGACGCCGCGCGGCACGATGAAGCAGCGCATCACCTCGCCCCGTTCCGCGTCCCAGAGCCAGTAGCCCAGCTCTTCGTGAAACGGGTTGTCGCTGTCCAGCGGCCATGCCGTGGTACTGTATTTCAGCCCGTACAGGGTTTGCGGCCCGTTGACGACCGGTCCGAGCGGCTCGAAGACGATGCGTTCGCGAAACACGGTTTCGACCGCGACGCCGCCGCCGGACGGCGCGACATCGACGCCCTGATCGCCTTCCCAGATGCCGGCAAGAGGGGACAGCGGCCCCAGGTGTTTGATAATGTCATCGCTCATGTCGCGCCTCCCGGATTCATCTTGCCGCCCGGATTGTCCAGGCCGTGACCACGCCCCAGACGGCATTGAAAGCGATCACGAACAGCGGCGTCAGCAGGCCGAGTTCCAGTCCGGCCATGCCCTTGTGGGCCTTGTAGGGGAACACGACGAACAGCTGCACCAGCGTTGGCAGCAGGCTGAAGAGCAGGCCGCGCCTGATCGCGTTTCCGGGCAGCAGGGGCAACAGGAATAACAGTCCCCACAGCCCGCCCCAGACGATGCGCGGATACAGCCAGCCGGGCGATAACTGCGGCGCGATGGCGACGCCGGCTGCCTGGGTCAGTCCGAATTCGCTGCAGATCCAGACGGTCAGGCTGTTGGCAAGTGCGCCGAGACAGCCAGCGGCAAAGACGATCAGCGACGTGCGCAAGCCCTAGCCCAGCCGGGCGGCCGCGTCGGCGATGCGTTGCACGGCATCCTCGAGCGTGTCCTGCGACACGGCATAGGAGAAACGGATATGGCCGGGCGAACCGAAGGCAGTGCCGGGCACCAGAGCCACGCCCGCTTCCTCCAGCAGCCATTCACAGACGGCGACGTCGTCCTTCAGCGTGTCGCCGGCGGCTGTTGTCTTTCCGATCCAGCCCTTTACCGACGGAAACACATAGAAGGCCCCGTCGGGCATGATGGCATGCATGCCGGGGATGGCGTTGATCGCTTCGACCAGCCAGCCGCGGCGCGTTTCGTAGGTGCGAACCATCTTGTCGAGCTCGTCGGTTGGCCCGGTCAGCGCCGCCAGCGCTGCCTTCTGCGCGATGGCGTTCGGGTTCGATGTGCTCTGGCCCTGAATCTTGCTCATGGCCTTGATCAGTTCGCGCGGACCGGCGCAGAAGCCGATGCGCCAGCCGGTCATGCAGTAGGCCTTGGAGACGCCGTTCAGCGTCACGGTTCGCTCTTTCAGGTCGGGATTGACCTGGGCGAAGGTCGCAAAACGCTTGCCGTCGAAGAGGATCTTTTCGTACATGTCATCGGTGGCGACGACGATGCCGGGATGCCTGCGCAGCACCTCCCCGAGCGCCGCCAGATCGTCGCGGGTATATGCCATGCCTGTCGGGTTGGAGGGCGAGTTGAGGAACAGCAGACGGGTTTTCGGCGTGATCGCGCCCTCAAGCTGTTCGGCGGTCAGCTTGAAACTGGCATCGGCCGCAGTTTCGACGATGACCGGTGTTCCCTCGGCCAGCAGCACCATGTCCGGGTAGGAGACCCAGTAGGGTGCCGGGATGATCGTCTCATCTTCCGGATCGATCAGCGCCATCAGCAGGTTAAAGATGCACTGCTTGCCGCCGGTTGATACGAGAATGTCCTCCGGCTCGTAGTCCAGGTCGTTGTCCCTTCTGAACTTGTCGGCCACGGCTCTGCGCAGCTCGGGGATGCCCGGCACGGCTGTATAGCGGGTAAAGCCCGATTCGATCGCGGCGATGCCGGCCTCACGGGCGGCTTTCGGGGTTTCGAAGTCCGGTTCGCCGACCGACAGCGAAATGATATCGCGGCCGGCGGCGCGCATCTCGGCGGCCTTGGCCGTGATCGCCAGCGTGGCGGATGGTTTGACTTGTTGAACGCGTCTGGAAAGCTGGATACTCATGCCTAAATGATGACAGAATGACGCCGTCACTCAAGAAGATTGAGCAGGGATGCGACGGGTAGCGCCGGCGACGTCCCTTGTCCCCTCTCTTTTGCTTCGGGAAATTAAGGTTTCATTCATCTTGCGGCCTCATTATCCTGCCCCGCAGAAGACCCGGCCTGACAAGCCATGGAGAGATGCTTGACCGAGAATATCCGCGAAATCCCCTATAACTATACCTCGTATTCCGACCGGGAGATTGTGATCCGCTTTCTGGGTGAGGAGGCCTGGGACGATCTGAACGTCCTCAGAACCCAGCGCCGAACCGGTCGTTCGGCGCGCATGCTTTTCGAAATTCTCGGCGATTTGTGGGTGGTCGAGCGCAATGTGTTTCTGAAAAATGATCTGCTGCACAACAGGAAGCGCCGGCAGCGCATGCGTCGCCGCCACCAGGACCGGCTGGATCGCATCTGCAAGGGGGCGGTGGACAATCCGAGAGCCCGGAAGGTGGCGGCCCGTACCGGTCGCATGCTCAACGAATTCTATGCCTGGTTCGACGAGGAGCCGAAGCGCCGGCAGAAGGCCAGACGCGCTTTTGCCAGGCATACCCACGTCAACAACATCCATTTCGATGCCTATACGCTGACTCATCATGCCACCGATGCGACCGACTGGCGCCAGCATGCGCCGTTCTGCGTGCTGACGCCGGATTCGATGGAGGAGATTCCCGGCCTGATCCGTGCGGCGCGCGAGCTGGGGCTGACGGTGATTCCGCGCGGTGGTGGCACGGGCCTGTGCGGTGGCTCGGTGCCGCTTTCCAACGATGCGGTGATGATCAATGTCGAGAAGCTGGATCACATTTCGCCGGTGACGATGCGCGATATCGGACGTCTGGGCGAGGTGCCGACGATTACCGCCGGTGCCGGCGCCGTGACCGGCAAGGTGATGGAGGCCTCGAAACCGCATGTGTTTGCGACCGATCCGACCAGTCTGTGGGCCTGCACGATCGGTGGTAATGTCGCCTCCAACGCCGGCGGCAAGCATGCGGTGATCTGGGGCACCTGCGTGGACAACCTGTTGTCCTGGAAAATGGTGATGGCCGATGGCAGCTGGCTGACGGTGGAGCGCATCGACCACAACATGGGCAAGATCCACGACGAGGACGAGGTGCATTTCCGCCTGCACCGCACCGGTCCCGATGGCACGACGCCGACCAGCGAGCCGGAAACCCTGACCATTTCCGGTTCGACGTTCCGCAAGCAGGGGCTGGGCAAGGATGTGACGCGCAAGGCACTGGGTGGCCTGCCCGGGGTGCAGAAGGAGGGTACGGACGGCTTTATCACCGAGGCGACATTCGTACTGCATCGTTCGTTTGATTATACGCGTACCGTCTGCTGCGAGTTTTTCGGCCAGCAACTGGACGATGCGACGCAGGCCATGGTCGAGATCAAGCGCCATGTCGATGCCTTCAAGGGCGCCCATCTGGAAGGCCTGGAGCATTTCGACGAGAAATACGTCAAGGCGATCAACTATGTCTCCAAGTCCACGCGTCGGGAAAGCCCGCGCGTGGTGCTGCTGATCGACGTGTCCGGCGACGACGAGCAGGCGGTGGCCAGGGCATGCGCGGATATCTGCCGCATCGCCTCGAAAGGCAATGGTGAGGGCTTTGTTGCGATATCCGCCCAGGATCGTTCCCGTTTCTGGGGAGATCGTGGCCGCATGGCGGCCATCGCCAGGCACACCCGTGCCTTCAAGCTCAATGAGGATGTGGTGATCCCGCTGGATCGTCTGTCCGAATACAACGATTTCATCGAGCACCTGAATATCGAGAACTCGATTGCCAACAAGATCGAGGCCGTCGATGCGATCTCCGCCTATCTGCAGGACATGGCCGGCCGCATTTCCGGTGACCGGCTGGACCAGAGCCTGCTAGGCACCGACGAGGACGCCTTTCTGGCCGACAAGCTTGAGCAGTGTCAGCAGACGCTGGCAACGGTGCGCGAGCAGTGGCAGCGCCAGCTGAAGGGACTGGATGCGCCGGCGAAAGAGGTGGCCGATTTGCTGGAGGGGGTCGCCTACAGCCGTTCCGAGCCGCTGTTCCGCGTGATTCAGCGCGGCGCCCATCGCATTTCCTACCGGGAGTCGGTCGAAGGGCCGGTGCTTGATCTGCTGCGCGGCCACGACGCGCTGATCGAGGGTGTTCGGCAGGCACACCGGAAGGCGCTTTCCGGGCGCATCGTGATCGCCACCCATATGCATGCCGGCGACGGCAATGTACATACCAATATCCCGGTCAATTCGAACGACTATGCAATGATGAAGAAGGCCCATCACATGGTCGAGAAGGTGATGGGCAAGGCCGTCGAACTCGGCGGCGTGATTTCCGGCGAGCACGGCATCGGCATCACCAAGCTGCCCTATCTGGATCGCGAACTGCTGCGGGAAACGGCCGATTATCTGAAACGCGTCGATCCGGACGATCTGTTCAACCGCGGCAAGCTGATGGCCGATACGGATCTCGGCCTGACCTATACGCCCAGCTTCAATCTTCTGGAAATGGAATCGATGATCCTCGAGGCGGCCGATCTGACCGATCTGTCCGAGGCCATTTCGCCCTGCCTGCGTTGCGGCAAGTGCAAGCCGGTGTGCAACACCCATTTTCCGCGCGCCAATATGCTCTATTCGCCGCGCAACAAGATTCAGGCATCCGGCGCGATCATCGAGGCGTTCCTGTACGAATCGCAGACCGGAAGCGGCATATCCTTTGAGCAGTTTGAGGGGCTTGGCGATGTCGCCGACCACTGCACGATCTGTCATAAATGCGAAAGCCCGTGTCCGGTCAATATCGATTTCGGCGTGGTCACCGAAAGCATGCGCGCACTGCTGAAGGACAAGGGCATGGCGCGTACCAGTCTCGGAAGCCGGCTGGCGATGGCCTTTCTGGTCATCCGGAATCCGAACGTGATCAAGCTGATGCGCGAGGTGGTCATCCGCTGGGGCTATGCCGGCCACCGGTTGCTCAGCAAGGCGGCACGCAGGATTGGACTGGTTCAGGCGGAACCGGCCGCCAAGCGCAACCTGGACGGCGTGCAGGCCCGGGTAATCAATTTCATCGAGCGGCCGCTGCCGTCGCTGCCGGTCGGCACGGCGCGCCAGACGCTGGGCATCGAGTCGGCCGACAAGAATTCGATTCCGGTATTGCGCGATCCGGCCCGGGCCAACGGCCGGGCGGTATTCTATTTTCCGGGCTGCGGTTCCGAACGTCTGTTTTCGCAGGTGGGGCTGGCGACTCAGGCGATGTTGTTCGATCTGGGCCTGAACGTCGTATTGCCGCCGTCGTATCTGTGCTGCGGCTATCCCTCTACGGCCGGCGGCGATCATGCGCGTGGCGACCGGATATCCTACGACAACCGGGTGCTGTTCCATCGTATCCGGAATGCGCTGTCATATCTGGATTTCGAGGCGGTTATCGTATCCTGCGGCACCTGCTACGATCAGCTGACCCGCTACGAGCTGGAACAGGTGTTTCCGGATGCGCCATTGATCGATATCCATGAATATCTGGTAAGCCAGGGCGTTTCGGCCGACGGCGTTTCGGGTGTCGAGTATATGTATCACGACCCCTGCCATACGCCGCTCAAGCGCGGCGGTTCGCATGCCGCGATCCGGTCTCTGCTTGGAGAGGAGGCGGTGAAGTCGGCCGAATGTTGCGGAGAGGCCGGCACGCTGGCGGTCGCGCATCCCGAAATCGCCGGCAAGATCCGCGCCCGCAAGGAAGAGGAGATGGCCAGGGCCAGGGCGCAGCTCCCGGGTCGTGCCGAACAGAAGATTCTGACCTCCTGCCCTTCATGTCTGCAGGGGCTGAGCCGGCTGGAAGGCGAAAGCGGCGTGGATGCCGACTATATCGTTGTCGAACTGGCACGACATCTGCACGGCGAGGACTGGCAGGATCAGTTTGTCCGGAAGGTACAGCAGGGCGGCATCGAACGGGTGCTGATGTAGGCCGTTTTGCGATCCGCTCCGTTCGGGGCAGGATAGGGGCATGACGGGGACTGTCGTTTACGAATATACCGAAGCTCACGGGCACCCCAGCCCGTGAGCGCGCTGCATGCCTGGCTGTGGCTGGCGCTGGCCATTGGGCTGGAGGTGTCGGGAACGGTTTGCATGAAGCTTTCCGACGGCTTCAGCCGCTGGCTGCCGACATTGCTGATGGCGTTGTTCTATACCGGATCGTTTTCGGCCATGATCATGTCGCTCAAACGTATCGAGCTTGGCATTGCCTATGCGGTCTGGGCCGGTGTCGGCACGGCGTTGATCGCGATCGTCGGCATTATCGTATTCAGGGAAAGCGCCACGGTGACGAAAATGATCGCGATGCTGCTGATCATCAGCGGCGTTGTGATGCTGCACCTGTCCGAGCAGGGATCATGATGCGGGCCGGTATCGCCTGATGTCGGTCATGCAGCTGTATCCCCTTTGCCGGCCGCGGTCGCTGAAAGGGCTGTATCTTGAACTGGCGCTGCATCGCCAGTCCGGCGATATCCGGATCTATGCCAACTACATTGCCAGCCTCGACGGCCGTATTTCGCTGCTCGACGCCAAAAGCGGCGAGCAGCAGTTGCCGCCAGACGTCGCCAACCGTCGCGACTGGCGCCTTTATCAGGAGCTGGCGGCCCAGAGCGATATCATGCTTACCTCGGCGCGTTATTTCCGTCAGCTGGCCAAAGGCTGCGCCCAGGATCTGTTGCCGGTTGGCGGGGGGGAGGCTTACGCCGACCTGCTTGCCTGGCGTCGCGAACAGGGCATGAAGGAGCAGCCCGATGTGGCAGTGCTTTCCCGCTCGCTGAATATTCCGCCCGCCGTGCTGGACATCATCGGCGAACGCCGGGTGCTGGTATTTACCGGTGAACAGGCGGCC
>JAJRVH010000160.1 GCA_021545625.1 Zetaproteobacteria bacterium | reverse complement strand
TGTGCAACCAGCACATTCCGCTCGAAATGCCTTGCAGCGCATCAAATCTGGCGCCTTCGACAAGCGTGACCGTAGTGTAAACAGGCCCTAGAGTACCATTCTCACGGCCGGCAGGGCATTGAAGTCCAGATACAGCGCGTCCAGCTGCTCTCGGCTGGTGGCCGTGAAGGTGATCGTGATCGCGAGATACTTCGCGTTGCGGCTCGGGCGGCTTCTGATCGCGCCCTCTCCGAGCGAGGGAATGTGCCGGCGGGCGACCATTACGACCTCCGCCTCGAAGCCGGGCGTATTCTCGCCCATGACCTTGATGGGGAACTGGCAGGGAAATACCAGCGGCGATGCGTCGTCCGGCGGGGTTTTGTCGTTCATGCATGCTCCTGTGCGCTGTGGCTTGCGCGAAAGGCTAGCAAGCCGCTTTCCCGCAGGCCAATTCGTGCTATGTTTTTCGGCACAGCATCTGTCCGGGAGGCCGAATGGGAATCCGATTGTTTTCGCTGTCGCAAGTGCCGGACGACGAGGCGGAAGAAGTACGCGATCTGCTGACGAAGAACGGTATCGATTTTTACGAAACCCACGCCGGCGGCTGGGGCATTTCAACGCCGGCGCTGTGGCTGTACGACGACAGCCGCGAGGCGGAAGCAAGGGCTTTGCTCGACGCCTACCAGCAGCGCCGTCAGACCGAGGCGAGGGCCGTTTACGAGGCGCTGTGCCGGGAGGGAGTCCAGCCGACATGGCGAAGCCGGGTATGGCAGCATCCGCTGCGGGCGTTGCTGCTGACGTTGTTGCTGGCATTTATTCTCTATGTGACGCTGAGTCCGTTTATCCATTTCCTTGAATAGCCGAGACTTTTCGATTGCATGTGGCGGGACTAGACTGATGGATATGCGATGGCTGCTTTGTTTCTGGCTTGTGCTTTCGCCCGGCTGGGCGATGGCGCAGGACGGGCTGGCGCCCCTGTCCGGCGCATTCGTCGACGATGCAGAGGCGCGGGCGCTGGTGCAGAAGGTGCAGGACCGGATGCGCGCCGATTCCAGCATCGCCCGCTATACGATGCGCATCGAAACGCCCGAGTGGCAGCGTTCGGTCGAATTCAGAGCCTGGGACGACCGGCCGGGCAAGCGTTTCTTTATCCGCATTTTGGCGCCGCGCAAGGACCGCGACACGACCTGGCTCAAGGATGGCGCCAATCTCTGGATGTATCTTCCGAAGCTGGAGCGGGATATCCGCATTCCGCCGTCGATGATGCTGTCCTCGTGGATGGGTTCGGACTTTACCAACGATGACCTGGTCAAAATGGAATCGGTGGTCGACGGCTACCGGCACCGGATCGTCAGTCGCGACGGGCAAACGGTCGTGGTCGAATCGGTTCCCCGGCCGGAAACGGCCGTCGTCTGGGGCAGGATCGTGCATACCCTGCGTGACGACGGCATTCCGCTGTCCGATGACTATTATGATGAACACGGGCGCCATATGCGGCATCTGAGCTTTGAACAGGTGCGCGAATTCGACGGTCGTCTGATTCCTTCGCGCTGGACGATGCAGCCGCTGAACAGGCCGGGCAAGCGTACGGTGCTGGTCATCGAATCGATCAGCTTCAACCGCCCGATTCCGGCATCGGTCTTCACGCGCGCCAATCTCCTGCGCAGGGGGCGCTAGTGCTGCTGCTGGCCTGGCGCAATATCGTGCGCAACGCCAGGCGCAGTCTGATCACCATCGCTGCGGTTGCGCTGGGGCTGGCCGCGCTGTTGTTTCTCTGGGGCTTCAACGACGGCGTGCACAATTCGATGATGCGCAACCTTCAGCAGGTGATCATCGGCAGTATCCAGATCCATCAGCAGGGCTTTTTTCGTAGCCCGAAGCTGACCCGCGATATCCGCAGGCCCGACGAGGTGCGGGCCGCGTTGCGCGATTTCAAAGGCCCGGTCGGCTGGCGCCTGCGTGCATTTGCGCTGGCCGCCGGCGACGACGCGTCAGAAGGGCTGGTGCTGCTTGGCGTCGATCCGCAGCGCGAACGCGGGGTGACACGCATTGCCGACAAGGTCAGCCGGGGGCGCTTTCTCGCCGCCGGCGACGCCACGACCTGCGTATTGGGGCTGACCACGGCGCGCAATCTCGGTGTTGAAGTCGGCGATGATATCGTATTGCTCAGCGAGGACCGCTTTGGCTCGCTGGCAGCCGATCGTTTCCGGCTGGTCGGCATTATCGACAGCGGCGAGATGGGTATTGACCGGGGGCTGGCCATCGTGCCGCTGGACTATATGCAGGACTGGCTGAGCATGCAGGGGCGGTATTCGGAGGCCGTGCTGCAAACGGACCGCGATGGTCTGGAGGATATCACGAGGCGTTTGCGGGCGCGTCTGGAGCCGCAGGGCTACGAGGTATTGCGCTGGTATGACATGTATCCGGTGATGAAGCAGTGGGTGGATCTGGAGAACGGCTTCTACTACATCTTCCTCGGTATCGTGCTGCTGATTGTTGCCGCCGGCATCATGAACACGGTGCTGATGAGCATGCTCGAACGGGTGCGCGAATTCGGCGTGATGATGGCGCTGGGCTGCGGGCGCTGGCGCCTGGCCGGTATCGTGGTCACCGAGTCGTTGATGCTCGGCCTGATCGGCACCGTGCTCGGCACGGCGGCTGGGCTGGGTCTGGTGGCTTTCTTTCACCAGACCGGCATCGATCTTTCCTCCCAGATGGACACGATCCAGCGCTTCTACATCGACACCGTTGTGCGCACCGAAATCGATACCGATCACCTGTTCAACTCGGTGCTGGCCGTGCTGCTGGCCGCCAGCGTCGCGTCGCTGGTGCCGGTCTGGCGCGTGCTGCGTCTGCAGCCGGTCGAGGCGATCCACCATGTCTGAGACGGAGGGCGCGCGATGAAACACCTGTCGGTCTATCTGCGGCTGGGGCTGCGCAATCTGTGGCTGCATCCGGCGCGTACCGGCCTGACGGTACTGGCGCTTGCCATCGGCATTGCGGCGCTGACCTTCCTGACGGCGATGAACGACGGCTGGATGCAGAATATCCGCGAGAATTTCGTGCTGACCGAGGTCGGACATCTGCAGGTTCATGCCCGTGGCTTCGAGCAGAGTCACAGTATCCGGGACCATATTCGCGATCCCCGGCCTCTTCTGCAGAGGCTGACCGGCATGCAGGGCGTGCGCGCCGTCACGACCCGTATCCGCGTATCCGGTCTTGCCTCGGCGGCTGGAGCCAATGCCGGCGTGCTGGTCAGCGGCGTCGATATCGAGCGCGAGCGTCAGGTTTCCCGCCTGTCCACGTTTGTCGGCCAGGGGCGCTGGTTCGTCGCCGGCGAGGAACGTGCGGTGATTCTTGGCGATGTGCTGGCCGAGCGGCTTGAGGTCGGCCCGGGAGACAAGGTGGTGCTGATGGCCGCCTCGCCCGGCGGCGATATCATGTCCGAGGTGTTCAGAGTGCGCGGGCTGATTCATTCCGGCGTGATGGACATCGATAACCTGATGGCGCTGGTACCGATCGCGTCGGCGCGCCGCTGGCTGGCCCTGGATGAGGGCGCGGTGACCGATATCGTGATCCGGGCCCGTGCTTTTGCGGACGTGAATCCGCTGCAACGGGCGTTGCGGACCGAATGGGACGGGCAGGGGCTGGAGGTGCTGCGCTGGATGGATATCGATCCGATGGCCGAGCAGTGGGCTCGTTTCGCCGATGCCTATACATGGATCGTGCTGGCGGTGGTGATTCTGGTGGTACTGGCCGAAGTGCTCAATACGATGCTGATGAGCATGCACGACCGGATCAGGGAGTTCGGCCTGATGAGCGCTTTGGGCACGGCCGGCAGCGAGGTGTTCGCGATGGTGATGTGGGAGACGGTGATACTGGTATGTCTGGGCGGGGTCCTCGGCTTTGCGCTCGGCGGCTGGCTCAGTGTGTACTACGGTCAGCACGGTCTGGACCTGTCCCGTTTTGCCACGGCTTTTTCCTTCATGTATATGAGTCCGGTCGTCTATCCGTTGCTGACCCTTGAGGGCTGTGCCCGCATTCTGGGAGCTGCCGTCGTCGGCGCGATGATCGCCGGACTTTACCCGGCATGGAAGGCTTCCCGGCTGGAGCCGGCCGTGGCCATGCGTGAGGTGTGATATGAATCAGGATCATATGCTGATATGCGCGCGCGGGCTTGTGCGCCGGTTTCATTCCGGGCAGGAGGAGGTGGCGGCCCTGAACGGCGTCGATCTCGATTTGCCGAAGGGCGCCTTCAGCGTACTGGCCGGGCGTTCGGGTTCGGGCAAGACGACACTGCTGAATATTCTCGGTACGCTGGATATGCCCGATGCGGGCACGTTGAGCATATCCGGCCGCGACGTGCTGACCTTTTCGGCTGCCGAACGCGCCGATTTCCGGCTTTATCGGATGGGCTTTATCTTTCAGGCCTACAACCTGATACGCGTATTGTCGGCGCGGGAAAATGTCGCCTATGTCCTGCAACTGCGCGGCGTGCCGAAGGCCGAGCGGTTGCGTCGGGCCGATGCGTGGCTGGCCGAGGTGGGGCTGGCAGGGCTTGAGACCCGCCGTCCGGATCAGCTTTCCGGGGGCCAGCAGCAGCGGGTGGCCGTGGCGAGGGCCCTGGCCAGCGAGCCCGATATCGTGCTGGCCGACGAGCCGACGGCCAATCTCGATTCGCACAGCGGTGAATCGCTGATGCACCTGATGCGCGAGCTGAACGGGAAGCGGGGCGTGACCTTCCTGATCGCCTCGCACGATCCGGTGGCGATGGATGCGGCCAGGGAACTGGTGATGATGGAGGACGGCCGCATCGTCGAACGCATCGGGCAGTGATGCGAATATGGCTGATCGCCCTGCTGCTTGTTGCCGCGACCGCGGTGGCGGAGGCGGCGGAGCTCAGCGGCCAGCTGAGCTCGCTTGTCCTGCGAAGCGACGATAGCGCCGGCAGGACGGGTATCAGCGACCTTGGCCGCCTGAGCCTGAAGCTGGAAGGGGCGGCGGGGGCCTTCAGCTGGCAGATCCGTTATGAGCATGAGATTCTCTGGGGGGCGCTGGTCCGGGATCCGGCCTTTGCCGCGCTGGCGGCGCGGCCCGATCCGACATGGCTGGATCTGTCGGCGACGATCGGTCATTCCGCATCGCTGTTCTGGCGGCATGCGCTGTACCGTGGCTGGCTGCAGTACGAATCGGAATCGCTACGCCTGACGGCCGGCCGTCAGCGCATTGCCTGGGGCTCGGGCCGGATATGGAACCCGACCGATCGTTTCAATCCCGTGCAGCCGACCGCACTGGAGCCGGACCGGAAAACCGGCGTGGATGCGCTCGATATGCAGTGGCGCTACGGATACGCCGGCAGTCTGGAGCTGGTGGCTGCTCCCGGCGCTGCAGCCAGCGGCGTGCAGCGCAAG
This sequence comes from Zetaproteobacteria bacterium, assembly GCA_021545625.1. GTDB lineage: Bacteria > Pseudomonadota > Zetaproteobacteria > Mariprofundales > Mariprofundaceae > JAJRVH01. Next base: position 195 of record JAJRVH010000160.1, on the reverse strand, counting down.
CTGGCCGGCCGCTGGCAGGATACGTTCGGCCAGTTCGACATCGCCCTGATGCTTGGCGGGATCGGACAGGAGCGCGTGTTCGGCCTGGACTGGACGGGTAATCTCGGCGATGCGGGCGTGCGTCTGGAATGGCTGCAGTCCGACGGAGGCGGCTTCCCCGGCTGGGGGCAACTGGCCGCGGGGGTCGATTATACG
>JAJRVH010000159.1 GCA_021545625.1 Zetaproteobacteria bacterium | reverse complement strand
CGGCCGGCTATCACCGTCACTGCCATTTTGCGCAGAAGCCCGGCTATGCCGGCGTGGCGCTGTACAGCCGCAGCGAGCCCGATGCCGTGCATACCGGCCTTGGCGCCATCGACCCGCAAACCGACTGGTCGGCCATGGATGAACAGGGACGCCTGATCATGGCCGATTACGGCAATCTTTCGGTGATCTGCCTGTACCTACCCTCCGGCTCCAGTTCCAGCGAGCGTCAGGCGGCCAAAATGGGATTTCTGGAACGTTTTCTGCCGCTGATGCAGCGTCTGCGACAAGCCGGTCGCCGGCTGATCGTCTGCGGCGACCTGAATATCGCCCATCAGCCCATCGACCTGAAAAACTGGCGCGGCAACCGGAAGAACTCGGGCTTCCTGCCCGAGGAACGGGCCTGGATGACGGCATGGCTGGAGCAGGGGTTTGTCGATGTCTTTCGCTCCCTGTACCCGGACAGGGAACAGTATTCATGGTGGTCGAACCGCGGCAAGGCGCGCGAAAACAATATCGGCTGGCGCATCGACTACCATATCTGCGACGAACACACGGCAAGGCTGTGCCGCAAGGTGGACGTCTATACCGGCAGCTGGTTCTCCGATCATGCGCCACTGACGGCCGATTTCGACTTCAGCCTTGAGGACAGGGCATGAGTTTCAAAACGACCGATCTGTATGATGAATATCTGGAAACCCTGCAGGTCGCAGCCCCCGTTTTCCGCGATTTCGGCGGCCGCCGGCGCTTTGGCGGCGAAATCGTCACGCTCAGGGCATTCGAGGACAACACCTTCCTGAAGGCAGCCTTCGAAACGGACGGCACGGGCAAGGTGCTCGTCGTGGATAGCGGCGGTTCGTTGCACTGCGCCATGATGGGCGATGTCATGGCAGCGCTTGGCGCCGGCAACGGCTGGGAAGGCGTGGTCATCAACGGCTGCATCCGTGACGCGGCCGATGTCGCCAGGATCGATATCGGCGTGAAGGCGCTGGCCACGATTCCGAGAAAAACCGTCAAACGCAATCAGGGCGTGCGCGATATTCCGCTGCATTTCGCCCATGTCGTTTTTCGCCCCGGCGACTGGCTCTATGCCGACGAGGACGGCATCGTCATTGCAGAGCGGCGGCTGGTCTAGCCCGCCGGATCCCGGATCAGCCCAGCCAGGCCAGCGCCTCCTCGCCGGACCTGAACACGCGCACGTCGTCCAGCCCCGAATACTGCTCGAACATGCGGGAAACGCCGTAATTCTCGCTGGCCGGCGCAACAACGGCGATCCGGATCCGGCTGCCCTGCAAGATTTCCCGGTAAAGCTGACCGATCGCGACCACGGATTCGGAAGACAGCCGACTGAAATCGCTTCCGGAATGATCGATCAGAATCTTGTCGATTGACCGGAAATCGTCCGCGGCCACCGCTTGACGAAAACTGTCGGATATTTCCTTGCCGGATACCTCGCCCTCGCGCGTCAGGACGAGCATCCGCTTCTGCAAATCAAACGCATGCGAACAAGCCACTACCAACACCTCCTGTATCCTTGCGGAAATCCTTTTCCGTTTGCTGCAGGCCGGCAGCCTGCCCGGCCCCGGCAGGCCATGCAATCCTCCCGGACTGCATCAGGGCAGCGAAATCTCCCGCCAGGCATCGAGCAGTGGGAAATAGAGACCGGCCCGTATATCCCGGCCCGGCTCAAGCTGGCGTAACAGCTGCACATAGGCGGCCAGCTGCCCCCTGTAGCGCGCCTCCTCGCTGGCCATGAAGGCACCCAGGTCGCCGCCGACATGCGAGGCCGTCTTGTAATCGACAATCCAGCGGATGCCATCCCGATCCACAAAGCTGCGATCGATGACGCGGTGGCTGACCCTGCCGTGCGTCACCTCACTGAGCGGCCATTCACAGCGGGCCTGTTCATGCCGACCGGAAAGCAGCCAGCGGCCGCGGTCGCTGGCAAGTATATTCCGCAAGGCCAGCGTACAACGCTCCAGGGCATGCTCCAGCATATCGCCGGACAGGCCATCAGCCAGCAGCATGCGCCGCATCTGCAACAACGCCGAATCGCTGTCCGCCTCCGTCCACGTCTCCACGCCCTTCCCGGCAATCCGCTGGAGGGCCGCATGCACGGCGTTGCCAATCGGCGCCGCCTCGATGCCCGCCCATACATACTCGGCCTCCTGCTCCTCTTCCTGCCCGTCTCCTTCCGTCTCGGTCACGGGCAAGGCATGCGCGATACGCTGCAAGGATCTGCGTACGGACGCTGGCGCCTGGAGCTCATCGATATATGCAACCTCGGCGCCAAAACAGTCATCGCCATGCTCAAGCAGCAAATGCAGCAGGGACCCCCGACTTGCCTCGCCTTTCCCGGACACATGGCCAAAGATATGCAGGCGGGTCTGAGCGCGCGTACATGCGACATAAAGCAGGCGCTGCAACTCGTTCGCATCCTTGTCGGCCTCAACCCCCTGAACCAGGGCATACAGGGCATCGGAACTCCTGGTGCTTCCCCGCACCGCCATCAGCGGCAACATCCCCCCCTCGACCGGCACATCGCTGAAAGCCAGCAACGGCCTATCCCCGCGCTGCCCGGCCAGCCCCATGCCGGGCAGGATCACCATATCCCACTGCAGGCCCTTGGCTCCGTGCATGGTCAGCAGTTCCACCCGGGCCGCTTCTTCCGAGACATCGGGCGCCGCATACAGGGTCTGCAGACGCTCATCAAACAACGCAAAATCGAGCCGCCCGCCTTCATCCAGTTCATCCAGCAGGTTCATCACCGATTCAATATTGCGGCGCTGAGTGTCATCGATCATCCGGTGCAGGGACAGCCGCCGCCATGCCATGCCAAGCCAGTCCCTGATACGTACGCGCCCGGTCAGGGACATGCATGGCGTCAGCGCCCGAACCACCGAAGCCAGACGGGCGCGCCCGTCATCGCTCAGGCCTGACGCACGCGCGTCATCCCGCATCAGATCCCAGACCGGTCGCTCATCCCCCGCCAGCAGCGCGTGCAGATCCCGGTTGTCCAGGCCACAGCAACGCGAACGCAGGATAGCAGCCCAGGCGACGCGTTCGGCCGGATGCAGCAGGGCCCGCATCAGTGCCCGTACGAGCCGCACCTCGGGACGCGCATGCAACGGCAGAATATCCATGGCGCGAAAAGCAATACCGGCATCCGTCAGCTGCGGCATCAGCGCATGCAGATGCTTGCGGGAGCGAGCCAGTATCCCGATGCGGCTTGTCGCATCCCGCTCAAGCTCGCTTCTCACCAGTGCCACGATCGCTCCCGCCTCCAGGGAGGCGTCCCGCTGCTTTTGCAGATGTACACAGACCTGCCCGTCTTCGTCCAGCGCGGCCACGGCACGGGCATGTGCCACGGCCCCGGAAACCGGATCCTGCCGGTCGGGAAAAATGGCCTGAAATGCGCGATTCACCCACTCGACAATGACCGGCGCCGAACGGAAATTTCGTTCAAGCTGCAGGGATTCAACCGCTGGCAGGCCGGCATGATGGTCCGCGGCATTCAGAAACAGGCCGACTTCGGCTTTGCGAAAGCGATAAATGGACTGCATCGGATCCCCGACCATGAACAGGCTGCGATGCGTGCCGTCCCCTTCCTGCCAGCCGGAAGTCAGCAGCTGCAACAGCTGCATCTGCAGCTGGGAGGTGTCCTGAAACTCATCGACCAGAATATGGCGAATCCGGTAATCCAGGCGCAACAGCAGTTCGGCCACGCCCTGATCGCCGCCTCCCAGCGCCTCAATGGCCCGCAGCGATATCTCGGTGAAATCGGCCCCGCCCCGGCCGGCAAACACGGCCTGCAACCGGGTGTGTGCCAGCACCAGCAATACGAACAGCGATTCCATCACCTGCCATTGCCGGTCGTCGAAACATGCCGATTCCGGCAGCGAACGCACCCTGTCCAGCTGTTCCGCGAGTTCCGGCACCTCCGCCAGCATGGCCAGGATATCCAGCATGGCCTGCTTTGCCCCGGCATGCTCCTTG
>JAJRVH010000158.1 GCA_021545625.1 Zetaproteobacteria bacterium | reverse complement strand
ATCCTGCTGATCCTGCTGCTGGCCCCCTGCGCCGCTCCTGCCGCAGGCCTGGATATCACCGCCGATGAACTGAGTCAGGAGGCCGGCGTCGTAATCGCCAGCGGCAATGTCATCATCCACCAGTATCCGGCCCGGACCATCCGGCATCTGCGCATCGTCCGCAACACCCCGGGACAGGCCGTGGCCGATTTCGAGCTGGATGTCGACCCGGATGGAGAAACGCAACATCGCAGGCTCTATCTGTCATACGATCAGGGTCGCTGGGAGATCATCAGGGATATCAGCGGCAACCAACATGCCGCCGGCGCCGCGGTCCGGGCCCCCGCTCTGGAAGAATTCATCCAGACATGGCGCCACGCCTGGAACCGCCGCGACCTGCATGCCTATATCGCACACTATGCAGTCCATGCCTTTCCCGACCGTCATGCCAGCCGCAAGGCCTGGCTGACCTCGCTGAGACAGCGCTTCACGCAGGTGCCCGAACGAAGCATCAGGGCGGACCGCATACGCATCGACCGGAACCGCCACCGGATCCGCGCCGAAGGCCATGTACGGATTCATTCTCCGGAAGGAAAAATCGAGGCCGCCAGCGCCGAACTCGACAGCCGCACGCGGACCGGCTTCATCGAACAGGCCACACTCTACCTGCCCGGCGGCGAACGCCTTCAGGCAGCCCGCCTCACACGCATCAGCGGCACCCTGTTCGAGGCCGAGGACGCCCGCTTCACCGCCTGCCCGGCCGATGACGAGGCATGGACCGTGCGCGCCCGCAACGCCCGTCTCGACCAGCAGGCCGGCGAATTTTCGGCCCGGCACATGCGCCTGGAGCTTGCCGGACTACCGGTACTGTATGCCCCCTGGTGGTCGGAGCCGTTGCGACGGCGCTCGGGACTGCTGTCGCCGCTGCTCGGCAGCAGCGGACGACGCGGCACCGAACTCGGCCTGCCGCTGTATCTGGCGCCCGCCGCCGGCTGGGATATGACACTGACGCCCACCTGGATGAGCAAACGGGGCGTGCAGGGACAACTGGAACTGCGCCATGTATCGAACAAGGGCCGGGAAACGGTCCATGTCGAAGGTATTCGCGATCGCCTCACCGGCACCACCCGCTCCCGGCTGGGCGGCGATGTTCAATGGCTCCTGCCGCTGGGCATGGACCTGAACATCCACGGCGACCATGTCAGCGACTATCAGTATCTGGCCGACTATGCGGGTGGCCGGGAAGCCAGCCTCCGCTATCTGCAAAGCAGCGCCACCCTTTCCCGCGCCTATCTGTCGGACACGCTGATCGCCGACTGGTTGCTGACGGAGCAATACCAACAGGACATGTCGCAGGCCAGCAACGCCGCAACCCTTCAGATCCAGCCGCGACTGGAAAGCCGGTTGTCCTGGCGCGTGCTGTCCGGCGCCTATCTTCACCTTGACCAGCAAACCACCCGTTTCTCCCGCCGCATCGGCACGGACGGCTGGCGCATGGATCTGCATCCCTATCTCGAAATTCCATGGCAACTGGATGGCGGCGGGGCGTCGGCCACGCTGAGCATCGGCGGCCACCATACCCGCTACTGGCTGCAGGATATACAAGGGCCGTCGCAACAGCGTCGCAGCAGCCGCGAAGCCAGCCTCGAAATACGAAGCGATTTCGAACGCATCGACACGGCGCGCTCGTGGCGGCATCAGTTCTCGCCAATTCTGCGTTACGATTATATCGGCGTTTCCGATCAGGCCGGCCTGATCAATTTCGACTCCAGCTTCGGACGCCTGACCTGGGGCAACCTCCTGGAGGGCAATCGTTTCTCAGGTCTGGACCGGATCGAACGGGTCAACCGCATCAGTGCGATGCTGGAAAACACATTGCAGATCCGGGAGGGAGAAGGAAGCCGCGAAATCGCTAAAGTCCGTCTGGGGGCGGCCTACGACATGCTGCGCGCTTCGGTCGATCCCGCCCTGCAGGCCGCCCCCATCCGCCCGTTTTCAAACCTGCTGGCCGAAGCAAGTCTTGCCCCCTACAGGGGCCTGCGCATCTTCGCCAGGGGCCAGTACCAAACGATCGACCATTACTGGGCCACGCTGAACTCCTCGCTGTCCGCACATATCGGCGAAATGAACCTGTATGCAGGCTATCAAAGTACCGATGCCCGTTACGCCCGGGAAATGCAGCTGATACGACTGGGTGGAGACCTGCGCCTGAGCAATCGCTGGCGGCTGAATGCTGACTGGCAATACGACAACCTGCTCAGGCTCACCCAGCAGACGACGCTGGGACTCAAATACATCCATCCCTGCTGGAGCCTCGGGCTGGAGGGCTATCGCCTGAACCGTCCCAGCGGCACGGCCCAGGCATCCGATACCGGCTTCCGCATCTTGCTTGAGTTCAAGGGGCTGGGTAGCGTCGGTTCATCCTGACGTCATCGCGAACCGCAACCCGATAGCATGACGAACACCCCTGTTTCCGGAGGCTTCATGCGCTTTGCCGCCATGCTTGTTATGTTCCTGTCCGCCATCGCCCCCGCGCATGCGGAAACCATCGATGCCGTGGCAGCCGTCATCAACGGGCAGGCCGTGACCTGCTTCGAACTGCAGCAGGACATCGAGACGCTGCAAAGGCAACTGACACGCCCGGACAGGCCATCCCCTTCCCGGCAACAGCTGATGGCGCGCGCACTGGAAGACCGGATCACAGCCATCCTGCAGGCTCAGGAAGCGAAAAAACTCGGCATCGAGGTTTCGGACGATGAACTGGATCAGGCCATTGCCAATATCGAGGCCAGCAACAAGCTGCTCCCCGGCCAGCTGAAACAGGCCCTGGCCCAGCAGGGCATGGATTATGAAACCTATCGCAAGAACCTGCGCAAACAGATCCTGGCCAGCAAACTGATCGATGCCGCAGTCCGCAGCAAGATTCAGATCAGCGAGGAGGCCATGCGCGAATATTACCGCAAATACTTCTCGCAGGTCGCGCAGCAACGCGAGGTAAAACTGGCGCAAATATTCATTGCCCTGCCCGGAGAACCGACCCCGGAACAGGTCGCGCAGCAGCGCGAGAAGGCAAAACGGATCTATCAGCAATTACGGAGCGGCGGAGACTTTACCCGGCTGGCCGCGCTCTATTCGGATGATCCCGAAGCCAAAAATGGCGGCGTCATGGGCTGGTTCATGCCCGGCGGCATTGCAGCCCGCTTCGCCGCAGCCCTCGAACTTCCCGTCGGCGGTGTCTCCAATCCGATTCGCTCACCGGCCGGTTTCCATATCCTGACGGTACTCGATGAACGCCTGCCCGAGCCGGAAACCCGGAACGGAAGCCATGACGAAGTCCATGCCCGTCATATCCTGCTGCAGATCCCCGGAACGGCGGACGAAGCGACCCGGGCCAAAATCATGCATCGCGCCCGGACCATCGCCCGTAACATGCGGGACGCAGATGACGAGGAGTTCGCCACGCGGGCCAGGGAAGTCTCCCAGGGGCCGAGCGCCAGTCGCGGCGGCGACCTGGGCTGGTTCAGGCGCGGCACGATGGTAAAGGCTTTCGAGGATGCCGCCTTCAGCCTTAAACCGGGAGAAACCAGCGGCGTGGTCGAGTCGCCGTTCGGGCTGCATATCATCCGCGTCATCGCCAGGCGTCATATCGACCCGAATTCGTTCGAGGCCAAGCGCGACCAGATCCGGAAGATCCTGATCAACGCCGAAATGCAGGAACAGCTGCCGCGCTGGCTGGCCGGCCTGAAGGCGCGCGCCGACATCACCCGCCATGACTGCGGCGAGGTGATCAGCGTCTCCGAAATCCGGCCCGTACCGCCTTCTTCCGACAGCCCGGAGAATGCCATTGAACGCTGGCGCAAGGCCTGGAGCAAGCGCCATATTGACGCCTATTTCGCCGCCTACAGCGATCATTTCACGCCCGAGAAGTTTGACAGCATGGCTGAATGGAAGGCTTTCAAAAAACGTGTGATCAGCCATGCGCGATTCATCCGCATCCGGCTGGAAGACCTGCGCCTGACCCGCCTGGACGATATGCATGTCGAGGCCGGATTCACGCAGTATTACGAATCCGACCGCTTCAAAAGCGCGGACCGGAAAACATTGCTGCTTGAAAAGGACAACGGACGCTGGCTGATCGTCCGGGAACAGACCCTCCCGCAGGCGTGAATCCGCTGCTGGTCACCGTCGGCGAGCCGGCCGGCATCGGGCCGGACTGCGTCCTGCGCCTGCATGCCGAGCATCCGGACAGCATGCGGACTTGCGTCATTGCGGCACCAGCCGGCTGGCTGCGCGCGCGTGCGCGCGACATCGGCATGCATGTCGACGTGGTCGAACATACCGACCTTGCAGGCCTTGCCGCATCATCCGCCTCAACGCTCCGCTGCTGGAACCCCCTGGACGCCGGCGCGGTGACCGCGCCGGTCACCGCAGGCACCCCGTCGGCGGCTACCGCCCGGGCCGTGATCGGCTGCATCCGTGCCGCAGCCGAGGCCTGCATGGACGGAAGCGCAGCCGCCATGATCACCGGCCCGATCGAAAAAGCCGTGCTGAAGGATGCCGGCTTCCCCTTTCCGGGGCATACCGAATATCTTGCCCATCTCGCAGGCGATTCGCCATTCGTCATGATGCTGGCATCCGGCGAGGTGCGGGTGGCGCTGCTGACCACGCATATGGCGATCGCCGAGGTGCCCGCCACCCTGTCCTCGCCGGCCACGCTGCAGTGCCTGCGCATCGTGGCACACGACCTTCGCAGCCGTTTCGGTATCGGGCAGCCGTCCATCGGCCTGTGCGCGCTGAACCCGCATGCCGGCGAACAGGGACATTTCGGCGACGAGGAAATCCGCATCCTTGCACCGGCCGCCGAACGCGCCAGAACGGAGGGGCTGGATGTCGCGGGACCGCTGCCCGCCGATACAATCTTTTCCGCGCCGATGCGCAGGCGCTTTGACGCCGTGGTCTGCTGCTATCACGATCAGGGGCTGATTCCGATCAAGGCCCTGAGCTTCGGCGAAGCCGTCAACATCACGCTCGGACTTCCCTTTGTCCGGACCAGCGTCGATCACGGTACCGCGCTGGAGCGTGCAGGCAGCGACAAAGTGTCCTACAGTAGCCTTCAGACAGCCATTGCAATGGCCCGCCGCATGGCCTGACAAGGAGGATGGATTGCTGCTGAACCAGCTGGCCGGCCAGCTTCTGCTCGCCACCCCGTCGCTGAGCGACCCGAACTTCCGGGACGCGGTGGTTCTGGTCTGCAATCATGACGAAAACGGCAGCATGGGCCTGATCATCAACCGGCCACGCGATATCAGCCTGCTGGATGTGCTGAACGACCTGGACATCCCGACCACCGACTCGCCCGGCGAGGCTGCCAACCTGAACCGACGCGTGTTCGAGGGCGGCCCGGTCGACGAGTTCCGGGGCTTCATCCTGCACGATGGCTGGCACATCTACGAATCGACGATGCAGGTTACGCCGGAGTTGCACCTGACGGCATCGCGGGACGTGCTGGAGGAACTGGGACGCGGCGAAGGCCCTGAACATTTCATGATGATCCTCGGCTACGCCGGCTGGGCGGCCGGCCAGCTCGAAAACGAGCTGGCGGAAAACGACTGGTTGATCGCCCCGGCAAGCCATCATATCGTGTTCCACGAACCGCCCGAACAGCGCTGGGCCTTCGGCGCCCGCTGCATGGGCGTGGAGCGTGCGCAGCTCTCCAGCCAGATCGGCCACGCCTGACCCAGACCATAGCGGAGAACCATACGTGAATATCCTGATCGCCTACCATTCCGACTACGGCAACACCGCCCGCATGGCCGACGCCATCGCCGCCGGCATCCGGGCCGCCCGGCCGGAGGCCTCCCCCCTGCTCAAACAGGCGCAGGACACGACGCCCGATGATCTTGTCCGGGCCGACGTGATCTTCTTCGGCACGCCGGTCCACATGGGCAGCATGGCCTGGCCGATGAAAAAGCTGATCGACGAGGCCGGCAAGCTGTGGATGGAAGGAAGCCTCGAAGGCAAGGTCGGCGGTGTTTTCGTTTCCGGGGGCGGCTTCGGAAACGGCGGCGGCGGCGTCGAAACCACGATGATCGCGCTGCATGCGCACTTTCTCGAACAGGGCATGATCGTGATCGGCTTCCCGAAATCCCTGCCCGGTTACGCCGACGGCGGCCTGCACTGGGGCGCGTATGGAAGAAGCGGCAACCATGAAGGCATGCCGGCCGGCATCAGCGATGCGGCCCTGGTCGCGGCGCGCAGCTACGGCGCCCATGTCATCGAAACGGCGGCCTCCCTGCTCTGAAAATCAGCCGCGCCTGATCAGCGCCACCGCCTGAGCCGCAATCCCCTCGCCGCGCCCGGCAAATCCAAGCTTCTCGGTTGTCGTGGCCTTGATGCTCACCGCCTCCGTGGCCAGCAAACCGGCCAGCACCGCGCGCATGCGGTCGATATGGGGAGCCAGCTTCGGCGCCTGGGCGATCACCGTGGCGTCGACGTTGACCACCGACCAGCCGAGCTCCCGCAGCAGCCGTATCACCTCGCCGAGCAGCAACCGGCTGTCGGCACCTGCATACCGGGCGTCGGTATCGGGAAAATGCCGGCCGATATCGCCAAGCCCGGCCGCGCCGAGCAGGGCATCGCAAATCGCATGGATCAGCACATCGGCATCGGAATGCCCGGCCAGCCCCTGCCGCCAGGGCACCTCGACCCCGCCCAGTATCAGCGGCCGCCCTTCCGCGAAGGCATGCACGTCAAAACCCTGTCCGACCCGGATATCGGTCATGCCCGGCCTCCCTGCCGCCGTTTCAGCTCGGCCCTGAGCCAGTTCAGATCCTCGCGACGGGTCACCTTGCGGTTCAGCGTCTCGCCGCGACTGACATAAACGGGAAATCCGGCCGCCTCGAGCAACGACGCGTCGTCGGTATGTTCGGGCAGCCGCTCCGCCTCCAGCGCCAGCGCCTGCTCGAACCAGTCGCGCCGCGCCACCTGCGGCGTCTGCACCGCGCGCAGGCGGCTGCGATCCGGCGTCTCCAGTACCCGCCCGGTTTCATCGATGCGCTTGACCGTATCGGTCACCTCGATGCCCGGCACCGCGGCGCCGTGCCGGTCTGCCGTATCCAGCACATCCTTCAGCAGGGCCGGCGAAGGCAGCGGCCGGGCCGCATCATGCACCGCGACCATATCGACCGAATCCGGCAGGGCCAGCAGGCCGTTCTGCATCGACAGTGAACGGGCCGCGCCCCCCTCGACCGGCAGCAGGATCCTGAAAGGAAAGGTCTCGTCGCGAATGGCCTCGGCAAAGCGCCCGTCGCCGGCCGCCAATACCGGCTGCACCATGCTGATGCGGGGCTCTCGGGCCAGAGCATGCAGGGTATGCACCAGCAGCGGCTTGCCAGCCACCCGCATATACTGCTTGGGGATATGGGCACCGAAGCGACTGCCGCTGCCGGCGGCCAGAAACAGGACGGCCACATTCATGCATGGGATTGTGCGGCTTTCACGACACCGGTCAACCGCCGGATATACCGCCCATCACACATCCATGCCCTTCAACCCTTCACATTCACCGCGCTATCGGATAGAACATGCCTCATATGAAACAGGAAAAAGTTTCACCTTCCGGCAAGACCGGAATGAAGGAATTCGTGTGACATCGACCATTCTTTTCCTATCGGCCGGTGCCCTGACCGCGCTGGCCGCCATCATGATCTGGAAGGATGCACTCCGCTGCCCGGAAAAACGGTTCCAGGCCAGCACGCCCGGCGTGGCCGGACTGGTCACCCTGTCCATGCTGCTGACCGTATGGGCCATGCACCTGATCGAATCGGTAACCGCCAACGGCATCAACTTCACGCTGGCCACCGGCGTGGCGCTGGCCACGCTGATCGTCCAGGCCATCTATGTTTTCGGCATCATGCGCCACGGCATTCAGGGGCTTGGCCTGTTTCTGCTGCCCAGCACGGCGCTGCCGCTGCTGATGACCCCATTCCTTCCCGAGGCGCACGCGCCCAACTGGATCCATACCTCATCGTTGCTGGAAACGGGGCATTTGCTGATTTCGCTGATCGCCTATGCGGTACTGACGCTGGCCACCGTGCATGCGGTCATGCATATCATGCTCGACCGGGCGCTGAAGAAAAAGCGCCTGTCGCCGATGATCCAGGCGCTGCCCTCGCTGTTCGATATCGAACGCTACATGATCGCCCAGATCAAGGCCGCAACCCTGCTGATCGGACTGAGCATCGTCAGCGGCCTGAGCTGGCAATGGATGGCCTATCAGCATTTCGCGCTGCTGAACCACAAGGTGCTGCTGGCCCTGTTCAGTTTCGGCGTCCTGGTGCTGCTGCTGATCAAGCGCCGGCAGGCCGGCTGGCCGACACGCGTGGTCAGCCGGGTGACGCTGACCGCCTATATCCTGTTATTGCTGGCCTATTTCGGTGTCAAACTGATCGAATCCTGGCTGCACTGAGCAAGGCATCCTGAATATGGCCGGTCTTTCCCTGCCTGTCGCGATCGGACTGCTGTTCTTTCTGCTGCTGCTTTCCGCCTTCTTTTCCGGCTCCGAAACGGCCCTGACGCGCGCGCGCCGCGCCAGCCTCCGGCTGGCCCGCGAAAACGGCGACCGTGGCGCGCAAAAGGCCGAAGAACTGCTGAAAAACCCGGAGCGCATGCTTTCCACGATCCTGCTCGGCAACAACTTCGTCAACATCGCCGCATCAGCGCTGGCAACCGCGCTTTTCGTCGCCGAGTTCGGCGAGGCCGGCATCATCTACGCCACCATCGCGATGACCATCGTCGTGCTGATTCTGGCCGAAATTCTGCCGAAAACGATTGCCGTCGCGCATGCCGAGGCCGTCGCCGGACGCGTGGCCTCGCCGATGCGCAATATCCAGTGGCTTCTCGGACCGCTGGTATCGCTGCTGATGCTGATCATCAGCGGCCTGAAACGCCTGCTGCGCGTTCCGGAAACGGACGATGCGCCCCTGACCCACCATGAACTGGCCACGATGATCGATATCAGCGCCGAATCCGGCGTGCTCGACCAGGCTCGCGAACAGATGCTGAATAACAGCCTGATGCTGCACGAAGTGGCGGTCAAGGCGCTGATGACGCCGCGCAAGGACATCCGCATGCTCGACGGCAGCTTCAGCGTCGAGGCATGCCTGCAGCAGGTCGCCGGCCTGCCCCACTCCCGCTATCCGGTCTACCTGGAGCAGACCGACCACCTGATCGGTATCGTCCACCTGCGCGACCTGATCAAATGCCGCAATCCGCAACAGCGTCTTTGCGATGCGCTGATATGGCACGAACCGCCCTATATTCCCGCGACCAAGAACGCGCTGGCCCAGATGTTCGACTTTCAGAGCAACCGTCAGCACATGGCCATCGTCGTCGACGAATTCGGCGATATCGAGGGACTGATCACGCTGGAAGACATCCTTGAGGAAATCGTCGGAGAAATTCACGACGAATCGGACGAATTGCTGCCGAACGAAATGTGGCCGCAGCCGGACGGCTCGCTGGTCACCGCCGGCACAGTCGGCATCCATGACATCAACCAGGCCCTGGACACCGACCTGCCCGAGGAGGGCGCAACCACCATCGGCGGACTGATCGTGCAAACGCTGGGCGATCAGCCCGGCGGCCGGCTGTGCATGAGCATCGGCCGCACCCGCATCGAGGTGCTGAGCCTGCGCAACGGCTGGATCCAGCGCGTGCGGCTGAACCGCATCGGGGAATCCGCCTAACCCACAAACCGTTTCAGGTCTATTTCAGCTTCACGACGCATGATTGCGGCATGCGGGAATGTCTGATCGAAGTCTGGGACCCGGCACTGCGCGCCTTTCACTGGCTTCTGGCGCCGGCCTTCCTTGCGACATGGTGGACCGAAGGGAGGGATATTCGCCTGCATGTCCTTGCGGGGTTCGTCATGGCAGGCCTGCTTGCGTTCCGGCTGGCCTGGGGATACTGCGGCCCCCGCCATGCCCGCTTTTCGGACTTCCGGCCCGACCCGGGAGCCATTGCCCGCCACATTCGCGACCTGCTGCGACTGTACGGCAAACGTTATATCGGCCATACCCCGCTCGGAAGCCTGATGATCCATGCCCTGCTTTCCTGTCTGCTGGTCATCGCCGCAAGCGGCATGGCAACAACCGGCCTGGAACTCGGAATCGGCCCCTTCGCCCGCTGGCACGCCACCTTCTCTACCGAAACGGTGATCCGGCAAATTCACCTTTTCGCGGTCGCCGTCACGCGCCCGACTGAGCAGCCAGTGGAATAACTCCAGATAGATCTGATGCGGACGCGAACGGTTGGCATCAGCCAGCGTTGATCGCTTCACCATGCGCCCGCCAACATGAT
>JAJRVH010000157.1 GCA_021545625.1 Zetaproteobacteria bacterium | reverse complement strand
TGGGCAATTTCATCAACGGGGAACTCTGGGGGCGGATTGCCGATCCCGCATCGGTGCCCTGGGCGATGGTGTTTCCGCATGCCGGCCCCGAGCCACGTCATCCGAGCCAGCTTTATGAAATGCTGCTGGAAGGGGTGCTGTTGTTTTTGCTGTTATGGGCCCTGCGCCGCAAGGACTGGCCGGCCGGCAGCCGCGTGGCGGTTTTTCTGACGGGCTATGCCGTGGCGCGCATCATCTGCGAGAATTTCCGCCAGCCCGACGCCCAGCTGGGGTTCCTGTTCGGGCCGGTGACGATGGGCATGCTGCTTTCCTCGGCGATGCTGGCAACCGGGCTGATCTGGCTGGTTGCGTTGTTTCGCAAGCGCGTCATGTAGCCGGTTCGGCCCCGATGCCGGCAATCCGGTCCTCTTCGCGAGTGGTTTTTTTCGACGGCGAATGCATGGATGGTGGAAAAGGTTTCGGTGATTTTGCGGGCCGGCCCGCATGGCAACCCTCCCCGGATCCGGGGTTTGTAGCTGACGGAGCCTCCCATGCCGGCGGTTCGTGGCGGGGCTTGAGTCAGGCCTGCGTTGCGGTCACGATGCGGCCATGAAGAGCGTCACCTGGAATGTCAATTCGCTGAACGTCCGCCTGCCGCATGTGCTTGATTTTCTGGCCACCGAGCAGCCCGATGTGCTGGCGCTGCAGGAAACCAAGCTGCCGGACGCGCGTTTCCCCGCCGACGGGATCGAGGCGGCCGGCTATCGGGTGGCGTATGCGGGGCAGAAGACCTACAACGGCGTGGCGGTGATCAGTCGCAGCGGGATTGCGGACATCGAGACGGACCTGCCGGGCCTGGACGATCCGCAAAGGCGCCTGCTGGCCTGCACGATCGACGGCGTCCGCATTGTGAACGTGTACATACCCAACGGGCAGGAGGTCGGCTCGGAGAAGTATCGCTATAAATTCCGCTGGCTGGAGGCGTTGCGCGATTTTCTTGCCGGCGAACTGCAGCGGCATCCGCGGCTGCTGTTGCTGGGCGATTTCAATATCGCGCCGGCCGATATCGATGTGCATGATCCCCAGCGCTGGCATGAACGCATCATGTGTTCGACCGCGGAACGCGAGATGTTTCGCTCGCTGCTGGATCTCGGGCTGCGCGACGTGGTGCGCGAACTGCATCCGCGGATGCCGTTGCACAGCTGGTGGGATTACCGGATGAATGCGTTCCGGCGCGGCTGGGGCATACGCATCGATCTGCAGCTGGCGACCCCGGCGCTGAAGGCCCGTGCTGCCGGCGTGGCGGACGCATACCGGACTCTGGAGCGGCCCAGCGATCATGCGCCGGTATGGGTCGAGTTCGCGTGAGGCAGTTCCAGCAGCAGCTGGATATCCCTTGCCGCGGGCGGGGGCTTTACGATATCACGGCGGATGTGCGCCGGCTGGTACGCGAGTCCGGCATCGAAACCGGCATGCTCAATCTGTTTGTCCGCCATACCAGCTGTTCGCTGATCGTGCAGGAAAACGCTGATCCGGCCGTGCTGCGCGACATGGAGGCGTTCATGGCCCGTCTGGTCCCCGATGGCGATCCGATGTTTCTTCACCGTGACGAAGGGCCGGACGATATGCCGGCGCATATTCGCATGGCCCTGACGAACGTATCGCTGAATATCCCGGTCATGCGGGGGGCGCCGGCGCTGGGCGTCTGGCAGGCGGTCTATCTGTACGAGCACCGGACGCATGCGCTGCGGCGGCATGTGATCGTCCATGTCTGCGGCGAAGGCTGAGGCCGGCCGCGCCCTGCGCGGCTTTACCTTGTCGGCTTCAGCAACTATGCTCGAGCCTTAGTTTTTCTTGGCCACAGGTAATATTACATGCTGCAACGACTTTTCGGGCTGTTTTCCCGCGATATCTCCATTGACCTCGGAACCGCCAATACGCTGATTTATGTGCGTGGCGAGGGTATTATCCTCAATGAACCATCGGTGGTTGCGATCAACGTCAGCGGCGGTTCGCAGAATCGCCGCGTGCTGGCCGTCGGTTCCGACGCCAAGCGCATGCTGGGCAGAACTCCCGATACGATTCAGGCCATCCGGCCGCTGAAGGACGGCGTCATCGCCGATTTCGTGGTGACCGAGGCGATGCTCAAGCAGTTCATCCGCAAGGTGCACAACCGCACCTGGGGCATTCATCCGCGCATTGTCATCTGCGTGCCGTACGGCTCCACGCCGGTGGAGCGGCGCGCGATCCGCGAATCGGCCCTGTCTGCGGGCGCCCGCGAGGTTTATCTGATCGAGGAGCCGATGGCGGCCGCCATCGGCGCCGATCTGCCGGTAACCGAGGCTTCCGGATCGATGGTCGTCGATATCGGCGGCGGTACCAGCGAGATCGCGGTGATCTCCTACGGCGGCATCGTCTATTCTCGTTCGGTACGGGTCGGCGGCGACAAGATGGACGATGCGATCATCAACCATCTGCGCCGCAAATACAGCCTGCTGGTCGGCGCGCCGACGGCCGAGAAGATCAAGATGGAGCTGGGCAGCGCCTTTCCGCAGGAAGCCCGGCGCGAAATGGAGGTCAAGGGCCGCGACCTGATCAACGGCGTGCCGAAGAATCTGGTGCTCGACGATTCCGAGATTCTCGAAGCGCTGACCGAATCGGTGAATGCGATCGTCGAGGGCATCAAGGTGTGTCTGGAGCGTACGCCGCCGGAACTGGCCGCCGATATTGTCGACAAGGGGATCATGCTGACCGGCGGCGGAGCGCTGCTTGTGGGGCTGGATCAGTTGCTTCGCGAGGAGACGGGGCTGCCGGTGACCGTGGCCGAAAACCCGCTCGATTGCGTGGTGCTCGGAAGCGGCCGCGTGCTGGAGGAACTGGACCGGATGCGGGGCGTGCTCTTCGAGGAATAACCGCCGGTGTTCAGGCGTCGTTCCCGGCTCTGGCTGATTGGCGCGCTGCTTGTTGCCGGTCTCGCCCTGCTTGGCCGCCTGCCGCTCGGATCCTGGTCGATGTTGTCCGCCTCACCGGCCCTGGAGGCGCTCTATGCGCCGGTTCAGTGGTGGCAGTCGTTCAGCCTCTGGTTCCATGAGCGCCGGCAACTGCATGCCGAGCTGGACATGCTGCGCGAGCGCACCCAGCGGCAGGCGGCGCTGAT
>JAJRVH010000011.1 GCA_021545625.1 Zetaproteobacteria bacterium | reverse complement strand
GCACGCTCGGACAATGGTTCTTCGATGTCTCGGCACAGATGTGCCGGCATGATCGCCCCTGTCATGTCGTGGCCGTGATCAGCGCCGATATGCTCGACCCGAGGCGGGCGAACTGGACCGGGACAGTGACGGCCGAGCTTGCCGAACTCTGCAAACGGCCGGAGCTCCGCCACCCGCGGCGCTGGCGCATTGTTGCGGAGCGGCGCGCCACGGTGCTGACGCGATGCAACAACCGCTCCCGCCCGGCAGTGCCGGCATGGCTTGTCGACGCCTCGGAACGGCCCCTGCCCGGCGAACTGCCCGCTACCATTGAAGCTGCGGTCCGACGGGGTGAAAAAGCGGCCTCGCTGTGCCTGATGTCACAATCCTGACACGCTTTATCCACCACCGGTCCCGGCTTCCGGATAATTCACGAGAAGCTTTAATTATTCCGACAAAAGGCTTTAATAAAAACTCCTATCATATTGATATATCTGAGAATATACTAAAGCCTAATTTTTAGGCACCACCCCCTGCGCAGCCGTTTCGCCTGCATTTCAAAAGCCGTGACGGCATTCATCCACAAACTTATCCACAGCTTCTGTGGATAGCCTCCGAAGACATTGAAAACAAAGGATTTGCCCTCCGAAAGCACGGCCATGCGACATCCCGGCAGGCAGGCCTTGCACTTGCCGGGCGGCATTTTTATGATGGCTGCATGGACACGAATACGGACCGCTTCCGCAACTATACGCCGGCCGACCGGCTGATCGGCGAACTGGACAGGGCGCTGAACAACATCTTCTGTCGCCAGAAATCGTCGCGCCCCTATCCGCCGGACGAAGATACGGACGATGCGCTCGACGAACGACAAAAACGCTTGGCCGCGGGCCTGATGCGGGTCAACCATGCAGGCGAAATGGCCGCCCAGGCCCTCTACCAGGGGCAAAGCCTGACCGCCCGCGATCCGAAGCTGGCGGAGAAACTCAAACAGGCATCGATCGAGGAAAGCGACCACCTGAACTGGTGCCGCAACCGTCTGGATGAACTCGGCGCCCGCCCCTCGCGCCTCGATCCGTTCTGGTATGCAGGCTCGTTTGCCATCGGCATGGCCGCCGGCATCGCCGGCGACCGCTGGAACCTGGGCTTTCTGGCCGAAACCGAGCATCAGGTCGTCCGGCATCTGGACAGCCATCTCGAACGTCTGCCCGCCGGCGACAAGCGCAGCCGCGCCATCGTCGAGCAGATGAAGATCGACGAACAGGGACATGCGGAACTGGCCGAGCACCTGGGAGCGGCAAGGCTGCCCGATCTGATCATGAACTGCATGCAGCTGACCTCGCGCATCATGACGACGCTGGCCGAAAAGATCTGATTCAAGAACCGCAAACGGGCGCGGGAGCCCGACAGGCCCCCGCATCCGTTCCTCCCGCCGGTTTTGCCGTCAGGCTGCTTTTTTTGCCCCGCCTGCTCCTGCAGCCGGTGCGTCATGATTTCCATCTGCGCGATGGTTACCAGATGCGGCTGCTCCTCGCCCGGCAACTGCACGACGAAATGCGTTGCCCCGCGATGTTCGACCTTCGCCTTGGCCTTGTACTCCTCTCCATGGACCTGGCCCAGCGCGTCAAGGTATTCCTGTCTGACCTTCATTGCGACTTCCATACCAACCTCCTTGATGCGAACCGGTGTCCGATCATATACGTATATGGTAGACCGTCCGGTAACAGACAACCAGCCGGATACCCGGCATCTGTGTGGCTTTGCCACCGGAATGGCAGGGGGCTGCACGCCGCCTCAGGCGGCCCGGCGGGTCAGATGTTCGCGCACATAGCGGGTCATCAGCTGCAACCGTCCGGCGGTCACGATCCGTCCCGTCTGCTCATGCGGCCGCCGCACGAAGATCGCATCATCGCCACGGGCCTCCACCATTGTCGCTACGGCCGCCTGCCTCCCCTCGACTTCGGCAACCGCCTCGAGGTATGCATCAATCAGTCGTTCGGTCTTTTTCATCGCCAGCCTCCTTGTGTGCTTGCTGCCGACAGCATAGCCGCTGCCGATGATATGAATGTGATCCGGCTCAATATTTGCGGATACAGCGCTCCATGACGCTCCGTCCGGCGGGTGCTAGGCTTGCGGGCATCATTTCCATCGTGAGGTAAGCATTTCATGGCAGGACATAACAAATGGTCCAGTATCAAGCACAAGAAGGCGGCCGTTGACGCCAAGCGCGGCAAGATCTTCACCCGCTACATCCGCGAGATCACCATTGCCGCCCGCAGCGGCGGCCCGGACCCGGACGCCAACCCGCGCCTGCGCGCGGCCATCACCGCGGCCAAGGGCGTGAACATGCCCAAGGATAACATCGAACGCGCCATCACCCGTGGCGCCGGCGGCGAAGGCGCGGACAATATCGAGGAAATCCGCTACGAAGGCTACGGTCAGGGCGGCGTGGCCATCATCGTCGACTGCGTGAGCGACAACCGCAACCGCACCGTTTCCGACGTGCGCTCGGCCTTCAACAAGGGCGGCGGCAACATGGGCGAATCCGG
The DNA here is from genome assembly GCA_021545625.1 of Zetaproteobacteria bacterium. GTDB lineage: Bacteria > Pseudomonadota > Zetaproteobacteria > Mariprofundales > Mariprofundaceae > JAJRVH01. Next base: position 1,403 of record JAJRVH010000011.1, on the reverse strand, counting down.
CTGCGTCAGCTGGATGTTCCATCAGAAGGGGCAGTTCATCTTCGACCGCAGCGAAGTCGATGAGGAACGGATCATGGACATCGCGCTGGAAGCCGGCGCCGACGATGTCGAGGACAAGCCCGACGAAGGCTGCATCCAGGTGCTCAGCAGCGTGGCGGAGTTCGGCCATGTGCAGCAGGCATTCGAGGAAGCCGGCATCGAGCCCCAGGTCGCCGAGATCACCTGGATTCCGGAAAACACCGTGCCGGTCGAAGGCGAGGCGGCGGAAAAACTGCTGGCCCTGATCGAGCGTCTGGAAGAACTCGACGACGTGCAGAACGTCTATGCCAACTACGACATTTCCGAAGAGGAACTGGCGCGCATCGAGGGATAAGGCGTCATGCCCGGCTGTATCCGGCTGCTCGGTGTCGATCCCGGCTCGCTGAAAACCGGCGTCGGCATCATTGACGTGCGCGGCAACCGGATCAGTCATGTGCATCACGGTGTGATCCGCTGCGCCAGGGGCGATTTCGACACCCGGCTGATGCTGCTGTTCAGTTCGCTGAAACAGGTCATTGCGGAATTCAGCCCCGACGCGGCGGCCATCGAGGATGTCTTCGTTTCGAAAAACGTCGCCTCGGCGCTGAAGCTCGGCCAGGCGCGCGGCGCGCTGATCGCCGCCTGCGGCGAAGGCAGCCTGCGCGTCAGCGCCTACTCGCCGACCCAGGTCAAGCAGGCCGTGGTCGGCTTCGGCCGCGCCGACAAGACACAGGTTCAGCATATGGTCAGGCTGCTGCTGCATCCGCCTGAACCACTGGCCGAGGATGCGGCCGATGCACTTGCAGTCGCCATTTGCCATGCGCATCATACCCCCATGCGAAACCGGACAGGGAGTTCATCATGATTGGCTGGCTTAAGGGCACGGTGCGCGAGCTGGATCCGGCAGGCCTGCTGCTGCTCGACACCGGCGGCATCGGCTACGAGGTGACGGTCAGCCTGCAGACCCTGTGCCGTTTCAGGCAGGGCGATACCGCCGAGTTATCCATTCACACCCATGTCCGCGAAGACCAGATCACGCTGTTCGGTTTCGCCGACCGCGGCGAACGCGGCCTGTTCCGCCGCCTGACCAGCGTGTCGGGCATCGGAGCCAGAATGGCGCTGAACCTGATGTCGGGCATGCCCACGGGCGAACTGGTGCAGGCGATCGAGGCGGCCGATGACGCGGCCATTGCACGCACGCCGGGTATCGGCAGAAAAACGGCCCAGCGCCTGATCCTCGAACTGCAGGGCAAGCTCGGCAGCGATACGGCTGCCGTCGGCCCGGCGGCCGGACTGACGGCCGATGTGCGCTCGGCCCTGCTGAATCTCGGCTACAAACCGCCACAGATCGACAAGGCGCTGAAATCCATCGAGGCCAATGGCTG
>JAJRVH010000156.1 GCA_021545625.1 Zetaproteobacteria bacterium | reverse complement strand
GGGCATCTGTCTGGGCCCGGCCAATTATCTCGGGCGCACCTATCAGTCCGTCCCGGTGGCCATCACCGTGGAGGGCGCCAACATCCTGACGCGCAGCATGATGATTTTCGGTCAGGGGTCGATTCGTTGTCATCCCTATTTGCAGGAGGAGATGGAAGCGGCCGTGATGGAAGACCAGGCTGCGGCGCTGGAGCGTTTTGATCAGGCGCTGGTTGGACATATCGCCTACACGCTGTCCAATGCCGCGCAGGCATTTTTGTACGGCATCAGCGACGGACGCCTTGCTCCTGCTCCCGTTTCCGGCGCGACGGCGGCGTATTACCGGCAGATAGCCCGTTTTTCCGCCGCCATGTCGGCCATGGCCGATGTGTCCCTGCTGCTGCTCGGTGGCGCGCTGAAACGCAGGGAGAGCCTGTCCGGTCGTTTTGCGGATGCAATGGGATACCTGTACCTCTGCTCGGCAGTGCTCAAACGCCACCATGACGACGGAGAGCCGGAAGATGCCCTGCCGCTGGTCGCCTGGGCCTGCGAATATGCCCTTTATCAGGTTCAGGAAGCGCTTGATGCGATCATCCGGAATTTTCCGAACAGACTGGCGGCGTGGAAAATGCGTGTCTGGGCTTTGCCGTGGGGGCGCCGGTTGCGTGGACCTTCGGACAGGCTGAATCATCAGGTGGCCGAATTGCTGATGCAGCCATCCGGAGTGCGGCAGCAACTGGTGAGTGGTATTTATCTGAACCATGATGTCGCCGACCCGGTCGGTTGCCTGCATCATGCGCTTCGGCTGACTCTGGAGTCCGAGCCCGTCGAGGCGCGTCTGAAAGAGGCCGGGCAACGCTGGCAGCCGAACGAGGGTTACGACGAATGGGTCGGACGCATGGTGGAGGGGGAATATATCAGCGACGAGGAAGGAAAGCTGTTGCTGAAGGCCCGCGAGGCGGTGGCGCGTGCGATCCGGGTCGATGATTTTGCGAAGGACGAATTCAGGCGCCCGCCGGCATCGAAAAAGACGGGCTAAAGGCCGCCGCTGATACGCCAGCCGGCATCGGTTCTGATCAGATAAAGCTGTTCGCGCTGGGTAATCTCGCGCCAGCGGTCGCCGAGCCGGACTTTCAGATGATAGGACTGTTCGCACTGGGCGTGTTCACCGTCCAGCAGCACGATGTTGCGATCGAAAGACTGCATCCTTGTTTCGTCGAACTGATCGAACAGTCTGATCATGCGGCCGATGACGCTGCCCTTGGTCTGGCCATGATACTGATAATTATGCAGCAGGAGACGGCTGTAGGCATCGATATCGCGGTTGCTGACGGCCAGATCGCGGGCATCCAGCATTTCGTTGATACGGGCCTTTTCGATATCACCGCAGCCTGCCAGAAGCAACAGGATTGGGAGGAAAAGACGGGTCAGGGTCGATGCTTGCATGCGCTGTCAGAGGAAGGCGGCGGCTTTCCCGGACCAGTCGCTGTTCGGATAATTGTGGCGCAGCAATATGGCGCTCTGGCGGGCATTTTCCTTCAGTCCCAGTTTGGCATAGGAGGCCGCCAGATAATAGAGCGCCGCCTCAATCGAGGGGGTGGTCTGGTATTTTTCGATGATGACCTGAAAGCGATTGGCGGCGGCCACATAGCGCTCGTTATCGAAGTAGAATCTGCCGACGGTCAGTTCATGCTCGGCAAGAGTGCTGTACAGCTTGTGCAGATGGCGACGTCCGTCCTGCGCGTAGCTGCTCTGCGGGTGTTCTTTGAGCAGACGTTTGAAGGACTCGATGGCCAGCATGGTCTGGGTCGGATCCTTTTCCGCTCCGGAGCGTTCCCGATAATGACTCATGGCCAGCATGTATTTGGCATAATCCACATTCGGATGTCTTGGGTGACGATCGATAAAACGCTCGCTCAGGGTTTCCGAAAGGATATACTGACCATCCTTGTAGGCGGCGAAGATGCGCAGCAGTTCGGCACGGGTGGTATAGCGGCTGTACGGGTGTCGCGAGGAAAAATGTTCGAGGTTGATGGCGGCGCGTCCGTAATCGCCCTTGTTAACAAGCCTTTTGGCATGCTCGTATTCGTTCTGTGCAGTGTCCTTCAGAACAGTGTCGCTGGCACAGCCGGCGAGGGCGATCAGCAGGATGATGGCAAGGGAAAAGGGGCGCATGGCAGACATGGGCCGGAGTTTAGGGCTTTGCCGGGCGGGCGACAACGGCAAGCTGACGGCCGGTTTCTGCTCCGTCCCGCCGATATGAGAAATAATCGTCCGTGTGACAGCAGGTGCACGCGGGAAGCTGTTCGATATGCGCCGCATTCAGGCCGCTCTGCAGGAGCTGCAGGCAGTTGATGGCTCGCAGGTCGGCATGGATATCGCCATGATCTTTTTGCCGGATATGGTGGTTTGTGCCTTTGACGCTGCCGGCCAGCCGTGCTGCCGTTCGCTCATCGATCCGGAAGCAGCAGGGGCCGATGCAGGGGCCGAGGCTGGCGATGATACGGTCGGCTCTGGCGCCGCGCCGTTGCATATCCCGGATGACATGTTTGACGATGCATGCAGCCGTACCGCGCCAGCCGGCATGCGCGGCGGCGATCAGCCCCGTTTTCGGATCGGCCAGCAGGACCGGCAGGCAATCGGCGGTACGCACGGCCAGCGCCGTGTTTTCGGTATCACTGATCAGCGCATCGGCAGCCTGTCTGTGGAAGCGACCGCCTCCCCGGCAGAGCAGGATCTCCGTGCCATGCGCTTGCAGCGTCTGGTGAGGGGGGGTGGCAAGACCGAGTGAGCGTACCAGTATGTCCATATTGGTTGCGATATGCGTGTCCTCGTCGCCGAGACCTGTCCTGAAATTCAGCGAATCAAACGGGACGGGGCTGACGCCGCCGCGCCGGCCGAAGAAGGCCGCGATCAGGCCGTGGCCTTCAAACAGGGCGGAGCGAAGGCCGTCAGCCATAGTTTCGGTGAAGGGCTTCGGACAGGGCCTGAAGATCATCCGGTAGCGGTGCGGTGATATGCACCTGCTTGCCGGTGACCGGATGGCAAAAGGCGATCAGTTCCGCGTGCAGCGCCTGCCTCCTGAGCGATGCGATCATCGAACGGCTCGGTTCCGGGATATCGTGGCCGGGATGGTAATTGCGGGCATAGACGGGGTCGCCGAGGATGGGCAGCCGTTCGTGGGCCAGATGCACCCGGATCTGATGCGTACGTCCGGTATGCAGCGTCAGTCGGAGCTGGCTGAACGGACCCAGGAAATATTCGACCTCCGCATCGGTAACCGCTTCCTTGCCCTGCGGATGGACGGCCATCTTCTGACGATGCTGCGGATGTCGCGCGATAGGCAGTTCGATGCGCCGGTTTTTCCAGCGCGGAGCGCCGCGGCACCATGCCAGATACTGGCGGGTCAGTTCATGACTGGCGAACAGCGCGCTCAGGCCAATATGGGCCGTTTCCGTTTTGGCGACGACCAGGCTTCCGGAGGTATCCTTGTCCAGACGATGAACGATGCCCGGTCGCTCGATGCCGTTGATGCCCGGCAGATCGGGGCAGTGGTGTAGCAGCGCATGTACCAGCGTGCCACGCTCGTGACCGTGCGACGGATGGACGACCATGCCGGCAGGCTTGTTGATGATGATCAGGTGCTCGTCCTCGTAGAGGATATCCAGCGGGATGTCCTCAGGCTCCAGACTCAGCGGCTGGCTGGGAGGAAGCGTGATGCGGAAACGGTCGCCTTCCAGAACCTTCCGCGAGGCCTGTAACGGCTCATCAGATGGCTTGCCGCCCGGTTGCGTATACTCGATATGACCGTTCCGGAGAAGCTGCTGGATGCGGCTGCGCGATAAGCGGGTGATGCCGGCAAGCGCCGTATCCAGGCGCTTGCCGGACTGTTCCCGGCCGATGCTGATGTTCAGCTCTTCGGATTTCGTCAAGGACTATGCCGCTTCGCTGGATGCCGGCGCCTTTTCCCTGTCGCTGGAAGAGTCGGATGTCCGGCTCTGCTCTGCGGCGGATGCATTGCCGTCAGCAGTGGCCGGACGGCGCCTGCGGCGACGTCTGCGGCGCGACTGGCCCTCGGGCTTGCCGTTCTCTGCCTGTGGTTCGGCGTGAGCGCCCTGGGAGTCCTGCTGGGTACTGGTCTGCTTTGCCGCTGCAGCTGCATCATTGCCAGTCGAGGCCTTTTTCCGGCTTCTCCGGCGCCGTTTCGGCTTGCTGCCGGTTGATGCCCTGTCGCCGTCAGCGGATGTCGCCTGTCCGGCATCCTGTGTCGTAGCGCCTTCTTCCGGCTTGTTGCGACGGCGGTTGCGTCCGCCGCGCCGGCGTCGTTTTTTGCCTTCGGCTTCTTTCTTCAGGCGTTCTTCCTCCTCTTTCTGTCTGGCCAGTTTCTCGCGACGTTTCTGGCCGGTCAGGATTTCGATGATTGCCTTGAGAGGATTGGTCTTTTTACCCTGTTTTTCGGGGACGGCCGTCGGAATGCCGACCACCGGATTGACCGGCTTGAGCTTGCGTCCCGAGCGTACCGGACGTTTGTTCTTGGTCGTATCCTCAAGCACCTCGACACGCTGCTGGTTGTTTTCGGTCCATTGCCGTTCGATGCGGTAGTGGGGGATGTCCAGATCGGGGCGAATTTGCAGCGTGATCTGCACATCGTAATTTTACTCGATGCGCGCGATATAGTCGCGCTTGTTGTTCATCAGGTATTCGCCGGTATCGGACGGCACCTGGACAACGAGCGTCGGCTTCTTGCCGGCCTCGGCCAGATCCTCCATGCGGGTCAGCATCTGCAGCGCCATGGCCTCGACGGTGCGGATAAAGCCGCGTCCCTGGCAGCGAGGGCATACCTCGGTCGTCGATTCATGAACCGACGGATGCAGGCGCTGGCGCGACATTTCCAGAAGTCCGAAGCGCGAGATACGGGCGAACTGGATGCGGGCCTTGTCGCGTTTGCAGGCGGTGCGCAGCGTTTCCTCGACCTGCTGCGCATGCTTGCGGTTTACCATGTCGATGAAATCGATGACGATCAGGCCGCCTATGTCGCGAATGCGCAGCTGGCGCGCGATCTCCTCGGCCGCCTCCAGGTTGATGGCCAGGGCCGTATCGTTGATGTGCTTGCCTTTGGTCGCGCGCGATGAGTTGATGTCGATCGAGGTCAGGGCCTCGGTCGGGTCGATCACGATCGAGCCGCCGGAGGGAAGGCGTACTTCATGGTCGTGGATCTCCTCGCATTGCGATTCAACGCCGTAATAGCGGAACAGGGGCTTCTTGCCGCGGTACAGCTTGACCAGTTTCTCCTTGCCCGGCAGCACCGCGTGCACGAAGGCCTTGGTCTGGGTGTAGACCTCGTGGTTGTCGACCCAGATTTCCTCGATGTCGTCGCTGTAGTGGTCACGGATCGCGCGCGTGGCCAGGTTACTTTCCAGATAGATCAGCGCCGGCGAGGGTGTGGTTTCGCTCTTGATGCGGATCTCGTCCCACAGGCGGCGCAGATACTGGTAATCCCGCTGCAGGGCTTCCAGTCGCTGATCCTTGCCGGCCGTGCGGACGATCAGGCCCATATCGTCGGGTACTTCCAGATGCGACAGGATTTCCTTCATCGCACGCCGGTCTTCATCGGAAAGCTTGCGGGAGATGCCGCCGCGGGTCGTGTTCGGGCTGAGCACCAGATAGCGGCCGGCCAGCGAGATCTGTGTCGTCAGCGCAGCCCCCTTGTTGCCGCGCTCCTCCTTGACGACCTGTACCAGGATTTCCTGTTTGGGAGCGAGGATGTCCTGGATATTCAGGTTGCGGCTGTCCGCGCTCTTGTCCGCTCCTTCCTTCCAGTAATCGGGATGGATTTCATTGAGCGGCAGGAACCCCTGCCGGGCGGCGCCATATTCGACAAAGGCGGCCTGCAGGCTGGCCTCGACCTTGGTGATCCGCCCCTTGTAGATATTGCTTTTGGTCTGGACCTTTTGCGCGGATTCGATGTCCAGTTCGTGAAGATAGCCATCCTCGACGATAGCCACGCGGCTCTGTTCCTCGTGCACCGCATTGATAAGCATGAGTTTCTTTGTTGTCACGCCAGCTTCCTTTGGCGTATTCAGGACTTGAAAACTTGATGCACCTTCGGTGCCGACACGGAGCAGGGGCCGCGCCGCAGCTTGGGCCCGGCAAGGTTGTGGGTGGCCGGTTACATTGGGGCGGCAAGTATCCGCAGGTGTTCCGGTCGACCTCGTATCGGGCGCCAAACGTCAAATTGTATGCACTGTGCCAGGATGCCATCCAGGGATTCGATCCGGCCACAGCCCAAGTCATGAAACGCAGTTTTTATTTATGCAGGCTCGACATGGATGCATCAGATGGACGCATGGCGCAGCCTTGCTGCGCGGCTTGCGGCAATGAACGAATCGGGACAAAGCCTGATCCCTGCCGGGTGCCATGAGGGCGCGGAGCTGGGATTCCCGAGGGCAAAACACTATCATTGCATCGCTTGTTTGCGTCGCATGGTGATGCAGAGAACATGGAGCTCGCTGCATAGCGCCGATGAATCTAGCCTAAAGGACAGGGTGATGGCAAGAATTGATAAGGAATCCGGTCTGTTAGTGATCGGCGGCGGCGAGCAGGGCAGCCGTCTGGATCGCGTACTGATCCGGCAACTGGGAGCGGAACGGCGCAGCCTGATCCTGCGCCTGATTCGCAAGGGCAATGTGCGCGTCAACCGCAAGCGGGCCAGACCCGAGATGCGACTGCAGGCGGGCGACCGGATCTTTCTGCCGCTGTCGCTGCGCGGCGATGATGGCGCGCAGCGACAGGCCGGGGGCGGCATCGGCGAGGCCCTGCTGAAGAAGGCCGGCGAGGTGCCGGTGCTGTACGAAGACGACTGGCTTCTGGCCGTGGACAAGCCTGCCGGCATGGTTGTGCATGGTGGCAGCGGTTACGGCGCGGGCCTGATCGAGGCGCTGAAGCAGGTCCGCGGGCTGCCCGAACTGCGGCTGGCGCACCGGCTCGATCGGGATACCTCGGGCGTATTGCTGATGGCCAAGGATCTGGCGTCATTGAGGCATCTGAGCGAGGCATTTCGCGATCGGGATATGCAGAAGACCTATTTCGCGCTGGTCGCGGGCCATCCCGATGTGCATGCCGGGCGTATGCATGCCAGGCTCAGCAAGGGCATTGTTCAGGGTGGCGAACGCATGGTGGTGGATGTCGCAGAGGGCAAGGAGGCGGTGACCGACTATCAGGTGGTCATGGAGTTTACGCGCGACGGCTTCGATTACGCGCTGCTGGCGCTTCATCCGCATTCCGGGCGCACACATCAGCTGCGCGTTCAGTTGCAGCAGGAGGGGCATGCCATCCTCGGCGATGGCAAATACGGCCGCCGTGAGGACAACCGGATGTTCCGCAGTCTGGGAGGCCGGGGCCTGGCGCTGCATGCCTGGCGTTTGCGGTTGCTGCATCCGGCAAGTTTCCGGCCGCTGGAGATCAGGGCCCGCTGGCCGCAGGCATGGGAGGCGCTGCTCAGGCCCTAGAAGCCCGTAGCTGCAGCCAGGCGAGCAGCACCAGCAGTCCGGCTGCGACAGGGCTGATCCACATGGGCACGCTCCAGGAGGCGATGGTGACTTCGGCATGCGTGACAAGGCGGGCGAGATGCGCTGCCGCGACGAGCAGGAAAATGACCGCGCACAGACGCAGCAGCCAGCGTTGCAGAAAGATCTGTTTCAGCATCCGCATGCCGCCCGGAACAGGGGCGACCAGCCCCATATCTAGTCTAGGG
>JAJRVH010000155.1 GCA_021545625.1 Zetaproteobacteria bacterium | reverse complement strand
TGCATCGCCCTTGAACTTCGCATGCCCCTTCCAGGCGGCCAGCAGCGTTTCCTGCAGCATGTCGGAGGCCAGATCCTCGTGGTGCAGGCGCGACATGGCATAGCGATACAGATAATCGCCATGCTCCTGCAGCCAGCGCTGTGGATCCGATGCGTCGTTCATCACTCAAATATGCCATGGGTGCCGGGCTTTGCAATCGGCCGGGCGGGTGGTTTTTCCATGTTCCCGGTCGTAGCCGGGCAGGAAATCTTACAGGCGGCCCGCTTCTTGCTTGAGCGGCATTATGAACGATGACTTTCACAACCGTCTGACGGCCATGGTCGAGTCCATGCCGGTATTCCCGGAAAGCGTGCATCAGGTCATGACGATGACCGCCGATATCAACTGCTCGCCGAAGGATCTGGTCAAGGTGATCGAGAGCGATCCGGTTATGACCATGAAGCTGCTGAAGCTGGTGAATTCGGCCTATTTCGCGCTGTCTCGCAATATCGCGTCAATCCAGCATGCGCTGGTCTATCTCGGTATGAACACCGTCAAGAACCTGGCCATCAGCATTGCCACGGTCGATGCGCTGCCGCGCAAAAGCATTCCCGAACTGCCGATGTCGGAGTTCCTGAATCATTCGCTGGCAACGGCGGCCATTGCCCAGCGTCTGGCCAAGGAACAGTTGCAGCTGCGGGATGTATCGGATCATTTCGTTGCCGGATTGCTGCATGATTTCGGCAAGGCCGTACTTGTCCAGTACGAACCCGGCATGTATGCCGATATTCTGAAGCTTGCCCGTCAGCAGGAGATGCCGCTGGCCGAGGCCGAGCGCCAGACCATCGGCATGAGCAATGCCGAGGTTGGCGCGATGCTGGCCGAAAGCTGGCAGCTTCCCGATCAGCTGGTGAGCTGTATCCGCGGGCATGTGGACTGCCGGGAGGATTCGGACGACCTGACCCTGACCGTGGCGGCCGCGAACCATATCGTGAAGCTGATGGGCATCGGTGACGGCGGCAATCCCGCTGCCGGCGAGTTTCCGGAATTCATGCGCGAGCGGCTGGGGTGTGAGGCCGGGGATATTATTGAAACCATGGATACGCTGGGTGACGAGGTGCGTGTCATGCAGAGTCTGGTGCGCTGATGAAGCTGCGTTTCTGGGGCGTGCGCGGTTCGATTCCGTCGCCGGGACCGCAGACGGTGCGCTACGGCGGAAACACGACCTGTCTGGAAATCCGTACCGATGACGGCCAGCTGATCATCCTCGATGCCGGCACCGGCATCTTTCCGCTATCCCAGGGGCTGCTGGCCGAAATGCCGGTTCAGGCACATATCTTCAACAGTCATTCGCACTGGGACCATATCCAGGGGCTGCCGTTTTTTATTCCGCTGTTCGTGCCCGGCAACGAGGTGACGATCTATGGCGCCCACGATCCGATTACCCAGGAAAGCATCGAGGAAATCCTCGGCGTACAGCTGCAATACCGCTTTTTCCCGATCCGGGAGTCGGAACTCAATGCCCGCATCCATTACCGGTCGCTGCGCGAGGGCGAGACAGTCGATGTCGGCGAGGCGCGGATTACGCCGGTGATGATGAACCATCCGGTGATCAATTTCGGCTATCGCATCGACTGTCGCGGCAAGTCGCTGTTTTTTACCGGCGATCACGAGCCATCCTACAATATCTATGATGCCGGCGACGATGAATACGAGATGTTCGAGTCACTGGTAAAGAAGAAGAACGAGCATATCATCGAACAGATCCGGGGCGTGGACGTGCTGGTGGCTGATTCATCCTATACGACGGCCGAGTATCCGGCCAAAAAGGGCTGGGGTCACGGAACCTTTGATTCCTGCATGGCGATGGCTGAGCAGGCCGGCGTGCGGCAGCTGTTTCTGACCCACCACGAGCCGACGCGAAGCGACGATGCGCTGGAGGCCGTATTTCGCGAGGCGAAAGGGAGGCGTCGTATCGAGGTCGATGATATCGGACTGGCGCGCGAAGGACTGCAGATCGAGTGGTAGATAATTCCGTGGACTAAAATATCCTTGTGGTGCATGATAACGATATGGGCGGCATGAGAATATCAGCCTCTTTCCTCATCGCGTTTGCCGCAGGGCTTGCCATAGTCATTGCCACTGCTGTCGCGTTGTTTCAGCTCAAATCCTATCTGACCGGACAGGCGCTGGATAATCTCCAGCGGGTCAATAACAAGGTCGCCTTTACACTGCACCGGCAGCTCGATGAGATGGTGCTGGATGGCCGGTCCCTGTTGCGAAGGGCGGATGTCCGGGCCATGGTGCTGAAGGCGCTGGAGAAGTCCGCGGATGCGCAGACCCGCCTGGATTTGCGTCGGCTGCTCGCCTCTTCCCTGTTCGAACATCATTACCGGGGTTTTTACCTGATCGGCCGCAACGGACGCATCGTGATGTCGATGAAGGATGCGGATGCCGGCACCGGGCTGCCGCGCGAGCCTGCGGAGATCATCCGGCGGCTGGATGCAGGCGAACAGGCCATTATCAGTCATCCGTTCCGCTATCGCGGCCGCACCGAAATGTGGATGATCATGGGCATCAGCGCTGCAGACGGTGGCAATATCGGCTATCTGGCCATCATCGCGGGTGACAGGCATCGTTTTACGCGGACGACCTCGATCACGGGTGTTGCCTTCGAAAGTACCGAAACCTATCTGGTCGATCGCCGCGGCTATATGCTGTCCGAATCACGCTTTGATGATCAGCTGCTGGCCACAGGCCTGCTGCAGCCTGGAATGACCAGCACGCTGAACCTGAGGATCGCGGATCCCGGCGTAAACCGGCTGGAGCAGGCGAAGGCAGGTATGGTTTCCGCCCAGGCGCCGCTGACGCTGGCCGTGACCCGCGTGCTTGAGGAGGGCTCGGGCTGGAGTACGCAGCCCTACAGGGATTACCGGGGCGTCCCGGTAATGGGAGCATGGCAGTGGGACAAGGGGTTAAACGCAGCCATCATCACCGAGGTCGACGTGGACGAGGCCCTGGCCGGCTATGTCTACGCGCGCAATATCATCATTGCCCTGTTGCTGGTCGTGTTTCTGGGTGGGTTGCTTGCTTCCCGCCTGTACAGCCGTGTGCTGGTTCGCAGCGAGCGGGAGTCCAACCGGCATCGCAATCTGCTGCTGGAATCGTCGGCCGGCGGCATCTACGGCATCGATGAACGGGGCAGATGTACATTCATTAATCAGGCGGCTCTCAATATGCTGGGCTATGAAGAACGCGAGGTCATCGGCAGGAATATGCATGAGCTGATCCACTACGCCTATCCCGACGGTGATGCCTATCCGATTGATGAGTGCAATATCTATCGCTCCCATCGCCAGAAAACGCGCGTGCATTGCGATGACGAGTGTTTCTGGCACAAGGACGGGCATGCAGTGCATGTCGAATACTGGTCGCATCCGCTGTTTGAGGAGGACCGGGCCATCGGCAGCGTCGTGACCTTCCTGGATATCACCCCCCAACTGCAGGCCGAGCGCGAAAGGGAAAAGATGGAGAACCAGGTCCAGCATACGCAACGCCTGGAAAGCCTCGGCGTGCTGGCCGGCGGCATCGCGCATGATTTCAACAATCTGCTGGCCGCGATCCTCGGCAATGCCTCGCTTGTTGAATCGAATATTCTCAAGGATCCGATCAAGGCCAAGGAACGCGTTGCGATGATCATCCAGTCGGCGGAAAAGGCGGGCGGCCTTTGCAAACAGCTGCTGGCCTACTCGGGCAAGGGGCAGTTCATTCTCAAGCCGGTCGATATTTCAAAGGTGGTCGAGGAGATGAGTCACCTGCTGGAGGTGTCCATCGACAAGTCGGTGGTGATGAAATACCACCTGGCCGCGGATCTTCCGCGCGTGATGGTGGACGAGGCCCAGGTACAGCAGGTGATTCTCAACCTGATCACCAATGCCAATGATGCGATCGACGGCAAAAGCGGTGTGATTGCCGTGACGACCGGCATCATGCAGGTGGACAGGCATTATCTGGCCGATTGCTACGGGAACCGGCCCGAACCCGGACGCTATATTTATGTCGAGGTCAGCGATACGGGCTGCGGCATGAGCAGGGAAACCATCCGGAAAGTGTTCGATCCGTTTTTTACGACCAAGGTTTCCGGGCGGGGACTTGGCATGAGCGCCGTGCTGGGAATCGTGCGCGGTCACAAGGGAGCTCTGAAGGTATATTCCGAAGAGGGCAGGGGAACGACATTCAAGTTCCTGCTGCCGGTGGATGAATCCGTCAGGCTGGCCAGCACCGGGGAGACGGGATTGCGGCAGATGCGGCAGTTTGAGGGCGGTACGGTTCTCGTCGTGGATGATGAGGAGACGGTGCGCGAAATGGCCTGCGTGATGCTCGAGGAAATGGGTTTTGATACGCTGACGGCCTCCAACGGCGAGGAGGCGCTGGCATTGTATGAACAACATCGGGACAGGATTCTGCTCGTGCTGTCCGATCTGACGATGCCGCGCATGGGGGGCAATGAGCTGTTCAGCCGTCTGCGAACCATGGATCCTGATTGTCGCGTTATCCTGAGCAGCGGCTACAGTGCCGAGGATGCGATTCAGCAGTTTTCCGGCAAGGGACTGGCCGGCTTTATCCAGAAGCCGTATACGGCGGAAGCCCTGAACGAAGAGGTCAGCAGGATCCTGGGGGATGGCGAATGAACAGTCTGATATATGCCTTGCTGATGCTTGCTGTTGCTGCTTTCATGCCCCGGGCGCAGGCGGAAACCATCGTGATTGCCGGTTCCACAACACTGATTCCCTATATCCAGCAGGCGAGCGAGGCCTATCGGAAGATGCACCCGGATGTGCGTTTTACGATTCATGCCGGAGGTTCGACGGCCGGACTGGGCGAGGTGCTTGGCGGTCATGCGCATATCGGCATGATGAGTCGCGAACTGAATGAAAAAGAGGCTGCGCATATGGATGGCTTCAGGCATCTGCCCGTGGCAGTGGATGCGATCACGCCGGTGGTATCCGACGAGGTGTTTGAAAGTGGCCTGAGCAGGATCAGCATGCTGTCTCTGGCGGCCGTCTATCGCGGTGAAATCAGCAACTGGCGTGCGCTCGGAGGGCCGGACAAGCCGATTCTTCTGATTGACCGGGAGACCTACCATGGAACCCGGCAGGTGTTCGCGCGCTATGTGTTGAATGATGCCCTGGCGCCGGTCGCGAACGACGCGGTGGTGCTGGAAGGCAATGCGGACGTGGCCAATATCATCCGGGCCAGCGATCAGGCGATAGCCTATCTCAGCCTTGCCTACCTCGATGAGCATGTGCATGCGCTCGCCATAGAGACGGAGCAGGGGGTGTTTGCCGCCGATGAACAGGGTGTGAAAAACGGCAATTATCCGCTGGCGCGCAGGCTTTATCTGGTCCTTCCGAAGCAGACACGGCCTGCGGTACGTGATTTCGTTCGCTTCGTACTGTCGGGCGAAGGCCAGAAACTTGTCAGGGAAGCCGGTTTTATTCCGCTGCGCTGAAGCTGCAGTTTCTTCCTCAGGCTCCGCTCAGCCATGGCCGGATCAGGTAAACCACGGCCACCAGTACAACGGCCATGATCAGGTTCAGCCGTATGCCGGCCCTGATCATCTGGCGCATCGCGATATGCCCTGAACCGAAGACGATGGCGTTGGGCGGAGTCGCCACCGGCAGCATGAAGGCGCAGGAAGCGGCCAGCGTGGCGGGAATCAGGATCAGCAGCGGATCGATATGATTGGCGAGGGCCGCCGCGGCAAGGATCGGCAGCATGACCTGGGTGGTGGCTGTATTGCTGGTGATCTCGGTCAGAAAGGTGATGGCCAGTGCGATTCCGAGCATCATCAGGGGTACGGGAACGGCCTGCAGAAAGGCCATTCTGTCACCCAGCCAGGCCGACAGGCCCGAGTCCTGCATGCCGGAAGCCAGCGCGAAACCGCCGCCCAGCAGCAGTACGATGTCCCACGGCAACTGGCGGATCGATGTGGTTTGCAGAATGGCCTGGCCATCATGGCGGCGGAACAGGAACAGCAGCGAGGCCATCAGTATGGCCACGGTGCCGTCATCGACGCCCGGGTGGGGCAGCAGCGAGGCCCAGCCGGGCAGCGAGAAGGATTCGGCATGGATCCCCTTGCGGCTCATCCATAACAGCGCGGTGACGGTCAGCACGGCTGCGACAACCTTTTCCTCCCGGCGCATGGGCCCCAGATCATTGACGGAAGCCTGCAGCGCGCCTCCGTCGGCCTTTTGCCACGGAAGGCGTGCCAGTCCCGGCCCCAGCACGGCGAACAGCACGATGAGCCCGGCCGCGACCATTGGCAGGCCGACCATCATCCATTGCAGGAAGGACGGAGTCATGTCGGGAGAGGCAACGCGGATGTTTTCCAGAAATACAAGGTTGGGGGCCGTCCCGACCGGCGTACCCATGTCACCGATGTTGGCCGAATAGGCGATAATCAGCAGAAAGCTTGCCGCCATCGGCGCAACCAGCGTCTCGCCATGCTCCTCGATCAGACGGTTCACGATGGGCAGTGCAATGGTTAACATCAGCATGGTCGTGGCGGTATTGGA